>CAYJHX010000048.1:0-9475 GCA_964369395.1 uncultured Desulfovibrionaceae bacterium | reverse complement strand
AATGTTCCATTTGTGCAATGTGGCTTATTCCTGTAGTAGAAGACGAATCCGAAGCCCTTTGGAGTTATTTGAAAAACAAACATTGTGGGTCTTTTGGTAAACTTGGTATTTTATCCTTTAACGGTAATAAAATTGTGACCACAGGCGGCGGAGGAGCGATTTTAACTAATGATGACGAGCTCGGACATTTGGCAAAGCATATAACCACTACAGCAAAAGTGCCCCATGCATGGAAGTTTTATCATGATATGATAGCATGGAACTTACGGTTGCCAAACTTAAATGCTGCTCTTGGCTGTGCTCAATTGGAGCAACTTCAGTATTTTTTAGAACAAACACGTAAGCGCGCGTCTGATTATACAGATTATTTTAAAAAAAGCTCATGGAAATTCGTAGTAGAGCCCAAAAATACGAAAAGTAACTATTGGTTATGTACTATTTTAACCAAAAATGAAAGCGAACGGGATGCCTTTTTAGAAATAAGCAATGCTCATGGAATTATGACACGTCCAGCATGGGAGCTTTTGCATACTCTGCCTATATATGCCCATTGTTTGCACGATGAACTTTTTGCGAGTAAAAATATTGCGACACGACTTATAAATTTACCAAGCGGAATAGGACAATGAACAGCATAATTTTGGTAGGTGGTGGTGGGCATTGCTGTGCTGTTATTGATGTACTTGAAATGTGCAAACAGCCCATCGCAGGCATTGTACATGGGGCAGGCTGTGTTTTAGAGCCTGTGTTAAATTAACCTGTTCTTGGTAGAGATGAAGCTTTACCCTTTTTATTTACGCAACATTCAAAAGCTTTTGTCACTGTAGGACAAATTAAAACACCATCTATCAGAAAAAAACTCTACACTAGTTTAAGACATATTGGTTTTAATATGCCTAGCTTTATCTCTCCCTGTGCATATTTTTCAAAATATGCAAATGCTGGTTGTGGGAGTATTATAATGCATCAGGCTTTTGTAAATGCAGGTGTAAGTATAGGCGACAACTGTATTATTAATACTCAGGTTCTTGTTGAGCATAACTGCCAGATTGCAAACCATTGCCACATTGCTGTAGGAGCAACACTATGTGGAGGTGTTGTAGTTGGTGAAGGCTCATTCGTTGGCGCAGGTGCAATTATTAAGCAAGGTGTCAATATCGGCAAAAATTGCATTATTGGAATGGGCTGTACAATAAGAAAAGATATAGCTGATGGAAAAACTTATGTTTAATAAACAAAATACACTCGTTATAGCAGAAGCTGGCGTAAATCATAATGGCAATTTTGATATGGCCATTGCCCTTATTGATGTTGCGGCAGACGCTGGCGCTAATATTATAAAATTTCAAACGTTTGATGCTAAAGCTCTTACCAATAAATTTGCTTCTAAAGCTAACTATCAGCAAAAAACAACAAACACAACAAAATCACAGCTTGAGATGCTGCAAACTCTCGAGCTACCGCACGCATGGCATCAAAAATTAATAGCTCAATGCAAATCAAGAAACATCACCTTTCTTTCCACTCCTTTTGATTTTCCTTCTATTAATTTTTTAGCAAGTCTTGATATGAAGATTTGGAAAATTCCTTCAGGTGAAATTACCAACTTGCCATATTTAAGAGAAATCGGCAAAAGGGGCGAGGAAGTTATTCTTTCCACAGGCATGAGCACCTTAGAAGAAGTAGCAACTGCGTTGCAAATACTAGAAGCATGCGGTACTATACATAAAAATATCAGTATTTTACATTGCACAACCGAGTATCCTGCTCCTTATGATGAAATAAATTTACGTGCCATGCAAACCTTGCGTAAAGCCTTTCCTTATTGCAAAGGCATAGGCTATTCTGATCACAGTAGAGGTATTGAAATTTCTCTCGCTGCTGTGGCTTTGGGGGCCATCTTTGTTGATAAGCACTTTACTCTTGATAAAAACTTGGAAGGGCCATATCATAAAGCCAGCCTTGACCCACACGAACTTAAGCAAATGGTGCAAAGCATACGCAACATTGAAAACGCGATGGGGGATGGCGTTAAATCTCCCACAGCTTCAGAAATACCTAATATGAGCGTTGCTCGCAAAAGCATTGTGGCAGCAAAGAACATTAAAGTAGGTGAGGTTTTTAGCATCGATAATCTAACAATAAAACGCCCAGGAGATGGTATTTCGCCTATGTTATGGGATGCAGTTTTGGGAACGGTTGCCACGCAAGATTATCTTGAAGATATGCCGATTAAAGAGTTAGTAAATAATGCAACGTAATATTGTTTTTTTTACAGGAGCACGTGCAGAATATGGGCTTTTACGCTCACTCATGCTACACATGCAAAAAAATCCTTGTATTAATGTCAAGCTCTTAGTAAGTGGTACCCATTTAAGCGAAAGTCATGGTAATACTATCACTGAAATTGAACAAGATAATCTATCCATAGAGGCAATTGTAAGCATAGATTCTGATGTACACACCACTTTAGAAGCCTCCCTAACCATATGTAAAAGTATGGGGCTTGCTATGGAGAAATTAGGCAAAGCACTGCATAAGCTCAAGCCAGATATACTCGTCATCTTAGGTGACAGGTACGAAGCCTTTTGCTGTGCCTCTGCTGCCACTATCTTAAATATTCCTATAGCTCACATACACGGTGGTGAGCAAACTCTTGGGGCAATAGACGAGGCTTTTAGGCATTGCATAACAAAAATGAGTCATATACATTTTGCTTCTTGTGAGGAACACAAGCAACGCATCATACAATTAGGGGAAAACCCAGAAAGAGTTTGGAATACAGGCGCGTTGGGCGTTGAAAACGCTCTTAATATTCCTTTACTTAGTGAAGACGAAATACGCACATACCTTAATATTTCCCCCAAACAGCCTTATTTTCTCTGTACATTTCACCCCGTAACCCTAGAACCAGAGCAGGAAAAAAATCAATGGAAAGAAGTTCAAAAAGCTCTTGATGCTTTTCCAGATTATGTTGTTATAATTACAGGAGCCAATGCGGACCCTGGTGGCAACACAGTCAATGCTATGCTTGCAAGATGGGCAAATAATAATCCCACACGCATACGTTTTTTTACATCTCTTGGGGTTTTGCGCTATTTATCAACCGTAAAATATGCAAAGTGTGTAGTGGGAAATTCATCTAGTGGAATTGTTGAAATACCAAGCCTCAAAGTACCCGTAGTTAATGTGGGCAATAGACAAAAAGGACGTATTTGTTCTGACTTAATCATTCATTGTAGTACCGAAGCCTTTGCTATAGAGAAAGCTATACAAAAATCCATTTCTTCTGGCCATAAAAACATTGTGCAAACAAGCAGTAATCCATACTCAGGAATTAATGTAGCGAAAACAATGACGCAAATATTGAGTACAGTTAATTTGTCAAATATAATACAAAAAAAATTTTACGATTTGCCAAGGTAATCTATGAATAAAGAAAAATATTGTATCCCCAAATCATTCACGCTACGTGAAGCTATGACACACATTGATACTCATACAGAAAAATTTGCCATTATCTTAAACAGCGATGAAACAGTAGCTGGCGTACTTACTGATGGTAATATACGACGAGCGCTTATTAGCGGAACTGAATTGACAACCAATGTGACCAAAGTGATGCAAAAAAACTTTGTTAGTTGTAATTTATCAGTCAATGCCTCACAAGCTCTCAAACTTATGGAAGAAAAAGACTTTTCGCATTTACCCATTATAACAAATGAGAGTAAGTTTTATGCCATGTGGAGTAGAAAAGAATTACAAAATAAAATATCTATTCCTAACCCTGTAGTTATTATGTCTGGAGGGCTTGGCACACGCCTTGGCTCTCTTACGCATGACATACCTAAGCCTATGCTTCCTGTAGCAGGGCGACCCATTTTAGAAATTATTATTGAAACTTTTAGAAATGCTGGATTTCAAAATTTTTATTTGGCGGTGAACTACAAAGCCGAAATTATTACTGACTATTTTAAAGATGGAAAAAAACACAGCTGTAATATTAAATACTTACACGAACACAAACGACTTGGTACTGCAGGAGCCCTTTCTCTTTTGCCGCCCCTAGATTGTGACTTTATTGTTGCCAATGGTGACGTGCTTACTCACATGAATCCTCGACACTTATTAATTCACCACATTACGATGCAATCCATAGGAACTATGCTTGCT
Organism: uncultured Desulfovibrionaceae bacterium; assembly: GCA_964369395.1. GTDB lineage: Bacteria > Desulfobacterota > Desulfovibrionia > Desulfovibrionales > Desulfovibrionaceae > CAYJAD01. Next base: position 5,302 of record CAYJHX010000048.1, on the reverse strand, counting down.
AAGCGTTTTGTTATGCAAGTTCCTTATGGAGTTGTTGAAAGTGATTCCTCTAATGTTCTTTCGAAAATTCGAGAAAAGCCTAGTTTTGATTTTTGTGTTAACGCTGGTATGAATGTATTTTCGCCTAAAGCAATTTCATACATACCGCTAGATACATTTTTTGATATGCCAGAATTATTTAATATGCTGATAAAAAATCATAAAAAAACTCAAGTTTTTGAAACAGAAGATTACTGGTTAGATGTAGGACAAGTACCAGATTATGAAAGAGCACAAAAAGATTATGTTTAAATGTTTTTTTTAATAAATCATAAGAGTAAAATAAACTCAAAGCTGTGAAAGCTAACATCTTTTGCTTTGTCAAAATAATACGTTATGAAAAAGAAAATCTTTATATATGGCTACGGCTCTATTGGGGCGCGGCATGCGCACATTGCTTCTGCGTGCAAAGCAAATGTTACCTGCATAAGTACAAAAAAAGAGTTGCCTTTTAATTTTACCCAGAACATACACACGCTCATAAGTGAAAATAATATTTTCAATCTTGCTATTATTGCAACACCAACTGCGTTACACGCAGCTCACTTACAAGAAGTCTTACTTACACATACAAATAAAATTTTGGTGGAAAAACCTTTATTCTCTTCAGCAAAAGAAACTTACGCATTCACAGAAACGGAAAAAAAATGTATTTTTATAGCTTATAACCTACGCTTTCATCCCATGATACAAAGGGTCAAAACGCTTTTGGAGCAACAAAAAATCCTAGCAATTCAAGCGCAGGTTGGGCAGTATTTACCTACTTGGCGGCCCAATGCTGATTATAGAAACTGTTATTCTGCAAAAAAAAATCTTGGCGGTGGCGTATTGCGAGACTTGTCACATGAACTCGATCTTGTATCCTATCTTGCTGGTACATGGGAAAAAACCGTAGCTCTTGGTGGGAAGGAATCCCAGCTTGAAATTGATAGTGAAGATACTGTCTCCATACTGTCCAGCCATACGCATTGTCCTCAAGTGACAATACATTTAGATTATTTACAAAACCCCGCCCGTCGCCATATGCTTATAATTGTTGAAAATGGAAGTTTTTATTTAGACTTTATAACAAATACCTTAAGCTATGGCACTATCGTTGAACATTTTGAAGTTGAGCGAGATACGACTTATGATGCACAAATGCGTGCCTTTTTATCTGACAATACGCATACTGCATGTACTTTTGAGCAAGGACTAGAAATTGTAAAGTATATTGACGCCATTGAACAATCTATTGAAAATCAAGGATGGATATGGAACAAAAACCAGTAACGTACGCTTTTATTTTTGCTCGTGGCGGCTCCAAGGGCCTACCTCGTAAAAACATTCTTTCTTTGGCTGGCAAGCCGCTTATTGCACATTCTATTGAGCTTGCAAAATCATTAAAAGAAGTATCAAGGGTTATCGTATCTACCGATGATATTGAAATTGCAGATATTGCTAAACAATGGGGAGCTGAAGTTCCTTTTATGCGCCCTAAAGAGCTTGCTTCAGATACGGCTCCTGAACGTTTGGCATGGCAACATGCATTGCACGAGGTTGGTAATACAGCCGAAGGTGGACCTTGTGAAATTTTCTTGTCGTTGCCTTGTACAGCTCCTTTACGGAATGTCTCAGATGTTGAAAACTGTCTTGAGGTTTACTACAAAAATGATTGTGATGTTGTTATTACAACTTCTCCTGCCCAAAGGCACCCAATGTTTAATATGGTATATGAAGATATGAATGGTGACGTAAAGCTCGCAATGGAATCCAATAAAAAAATAGTTCGTAGACAAGATGCACCAATTCTTTTTGATATTACTACTGCCGCTTATGTTGTGCGACCTAGTTTTGTCTTTTCTGATAAAGAGCTTTTGCAAGGTAGAGTGCGACAGGTAGTGCTACCACGCGAACGTGCCATTGATATTGATGATGCTTTAGATTTTGCTTTTGCGGAGTTTTTAGTACTTCAGCAAGCAAAGCTTATTAACAGTAAAATTAATTTATCAAGCTGTTATGTAAATCTTTGAAACTTAAACAAATCGAGAGCAACGCAAGTATTTTTTGTGCATTTTGCACTACATATTTTATTTTACCATTGTGAGAAATCTTCAAATTCTAACAACAAAATTATATTAAAAAATCACTGCGAAAGGTTCTATTTTTATGGGGAAAGATAAATGAGCGATGTAAAAAAATGATAATACGTCAGCTTGAGAATAATTGGGGATTGGACAATGACGAAAAAATTGAACTTGAAAAGTATGTAGCTATTGCCCTACAAAAAACTCAGGAAAATATTTCAGAATATTCTTATGTGTTTGGTATGTCTCCACATCTTGTCATAAAGCCCTTGTCCTCTGAACGCTACTCTAATCTATCCAATTTTAAAGTGAAATAGTTTATGTTAAATTTAAAAAATCGAATTGCCCTTATAACAGGTGCTACAGGTCATATTGGCAAAGCTTTTGCGCATACTTTAGCCTCTCATGGTGCACATATTGCCATAGTGGATATAGATGCGGAAACCTGCAAGCTTTTTTGTCATGAATTACAAGAAAAATATTCTATTGAAGCACGTCCTTTTGCTTGTAACCTTGCAGATGATAATGCAGTGCATGTTTTACCAAGTAAGGTCAATGCAGAATTGGGAAGTCTTGATATTCTTATTAATAATGCTGGTTTTGTAGGCACGAGTGAATTGTCAGGTTGGGTGACAGATTTTGAGGAGCAGTCAACAGATACTTGGCGACAAGCTTTTGAAGTAAACCTTACAGCTCCCTTTACGCTTTGTCGTGAAGCTACGCCATTTTTAAAAAAAAGTGGGAAAGGCAGTATTATAAACATAGCGTCAATTTATGGAGTGCTTGGTCCTAATATGTCTCTTTATGATAATACAAAGATGGGCAATCCTGCTGCCTATGCAGCCTCCAAGGGGGGCTTAGTACAGCTTACTCGTTGGCTGGCCACAGTAGTTTCACCAGAAATACGTGTTAATTGTATGAGTATTGGTGGGGTGTGGCGAAATCAACCAGAGGCATTCGTAAAACGCTACGAAGCTCGCACCCCTATGCAACGCATGGCCACAGAGCAAGACATGGTAGGCACTATGCTTTATCTTGCTAGCGATATGTCCCTTTATGTGACAGGGCAAAATATTCTGGTAGATGGTGGGTGGTCAGCTTGGTAGCTATTATTAGGCAAGCAAGTAGCTCAAGTATCCAGTGCATCAACTTAACACGATTTTCTAAGCAAACGTAGGATACCTATAGCCTGCTTAAGTGCGGATACAAAAAAACTTGAAACCGTTCTTCAAACACTTGTGGTAAATATACTTTCTATTTTTTGTATGAATAAATCAGTTTGCCTTTAAAAAGTATAAGAATAGAAGACCCTTTTCGCAAGATTAGGGAAATAACTCCGCCGCCACTGAGACGATTTTGAGCTCCCGGCAATTGCTATTTCGGTGATTGCTGCAACAGTAAACATCGGAGAGCTTGCCATGTACTGTGACGCCACCAACGTAAAAGACGCGGATGGATAGGCTACAGGATGCCTACGCCGCCGCCATCAAGCGTATTTATGAAGTTACGGGCTGTGCCAATATGGACGACCTGTCTGCCTACTTCAACGCACCTCTTGGCACTATCAGCGATGCCAGACGCCGCAAGCGTGTCGACGCCCATTTTCTTCTCATTCTGCTGTTTCAAAAAAGTATAAATCCCGTATGGATACTCACAGGCGAAGGTGCTAGGTATTTACAGCCCAGCCATGTAGCCAGTGCCAAGCCTTTATTCCATGTGAACTTGGAGAACTAAGAGTAAAGCCCTAAAGCGAATCTCCATGTTGGAAAAGCTCTGCTTTAAAATGACCAGCACTTTTTCAACATGGGGATTCGCACTTTATGATACTCTCAAATGGCGACCTTCAAGACGCAAATCCTGAAGACTCTTTGCCAAGGACGCGCTTTCAAAGGTAAGCAAGATTGCCGTTGTTTGTTCTATGTCTTTCGCCTTGTCGTGTACTATCTAGCCTATGTTGAAAAACAGCAATCAACTACTGCTTACCTTGCCTCATTATCCATATGCGCCTGTGCAAATGTAGCCATTTCATTATAAATATTTACAGATGCACGCAGTAAAGGTACGGCTAATGCGGCTCCTGTGCCTTCACCAAGACGCAAGCCTAGATGTAAAAGAGGTAAAGCTTCTGTACCTTGCTTTTCAAGAGCTTGTATAATGTGACCATAGCCCGGTTCTGCTGATGTGTGTGATAAAATGGCATAGCCATGTAATTGTGGGCATATATTATATGCCGCCACATAAGCAGCTGTAGAAATAAAGCCATCTATCATGACTATACATTTATTTTTTGCCGCTCCAAGTACAATACCTGCCATAGTGGCAATTTCAAATCCGCCCAGTGTTGCTAAAATATCAATGGCATCACCCTTACTGAGAGTCTCGGCATGGAGGTTTAAGGCTGCTTGCACTACTTGCGCCTTATGTTGTACCCCCTTGATAGGTGCTCCTGCTCCCGGCCCTGTAATCACTTGCGCAGATAAATCTAAAATGGCAGAAAAAAGAGCTGTAGCAGACGTGGTATTGCCTATACCCATTTCGCCTATGCCAATGGTGGTATAGCCTTCCTGTGCGGCATGATTGGCAAGCTCAATGCCATGGCAAAGAGCTTGAATGCATGTTTCACGAGTCATGGCAGGTTCTTTAGCAAAATTTTTCGTTCCTTCTCCAAGTCTTCTGTCTATGAGACTTTCATGTGGCGGGTAAGCACCGCCCACACATCCTGCATCCACCACGCTAAGGGTAATATTTGCTGTTCGGCATAAAACATTAATACCTGCGCCGCCTTGCAAAAAGTTATGTACCATTTGGCGTGTCACTTCTTGCGGAAAAATAGCAATACCTTCTTCGATGATGCCGTGGTCTCCTGCAACGGTAAACATACGCACTGGGTCAACACGCAGAGGAGCTTTGCCACCTTGAATACAATAAATGCGCTTAGCTACGTCTTCAAGGCGTCCCAAGCTGCCTTGCGGTTTTGTCAAATTATCCAAATGTTTTTGCGCTTGTACTTGTAAGGCCGCATTAACGGGAATAATCTGTGCTATTGTTGTGTGTAAAAGGTTTTCCATGTTATGTCCTTATGATGAAAACTTTTATAGTGTTCTTGTAATATAACAGTCTATTAATGCATGCCGTCATATTGCCAATGCTGCTCAATATTACTGAAGAAATCTTCACTTCGTTGCCACCATGCAGGG
>CAYJHX010000047.1:4706-9486 GCA_964369395.1 uncultured Desulfovibrionaceae bacterium | reverse complement strand
TATTGACCAAGGGCTATATTACTGTAACCCCCATACGTTTTGAGTATACGCATACAGAATGTTTGGCAGCGCTGGAAGGGTGTTTTCAAAAGTAGGGAAAATTGGAATGTTGAGTTGGGAGACCTCTGCATGATTCATGATGTAGAGGTCTCTCTCAAGAAGAATAATCAATCAGCACTTCTTTAGCAATCAATTGAAAAGTCTGCTTAAAAATCTGATGAAATGTCATTTTTAGCACTTTTCAACAGCTTGCTAACGTGCTGGTAGAATTTTTATGCGCCCTTGGGCCTTGGCATAGTCTTCTCCTATTTTTCCACCTAATATATCGCGGATAAAGACAATAAGCACTTCGTTATCTACCATGTACTTATCTTTTAAGACTTTCGCTTCTTCAAACATAGACATACCGTCTCCACCATGGCGTAAAATATAATCAATGCCGGCAACGCTGTAGTTCTTCTTCAAATCAAGAGGTTTACCCTTAATAAGCACATTTTTTACGCGATAGGGCCCGCTTACTTTAAGAAAATTTCCTTTATCATCGAGAACAACAGAAGAAGGTACTTTGGGGTCAATGGTATATTCCATGCCCGAAACCTGTAAAAACCCCCCATTGGGTTTGGGATAGCTATGTGCCCCCATTTCTAAAGCGTTAAGCAAGGTTTGCCCTGTTATTTGCACAGAAACAGCATCCGTACCAAAAGGCAAAATATCAATAACGTTTCTAAAAGTAATGGGGCCTTGGTTAATGCTTGCACGAATGCCCCCGCTGTTGAGGATAGCTACGTCCGCATCAAGAGCTACGCGAAAAGCATCGGTGACCAAATCGCCTAAATTTGTTTCTTGATGACGAATGATAGTTTCACCTTCGGCATTTCTGGTCTGCAAAGCTACAGCGCTTTCGCCCACATTTTCTTCTAAAATATGAGCAAGAGTATCATTGATGCTGGCAATAAGTTCTTGTGTTGCGGCATCTTTTTCCGGTATTTCTTTGATAATTTCCGCCTTTAAAGCGTGTGTTTTGGGATCAATACTTATTTTACCAAGCGCTTTTAAACGACTGCCTGTTTGAGTAATAACAACTTTTTTCCCTTCTTTGTTTTTATAAAAAGTGTTTTCAAGCAAAGTATGTGAATGCCCATCAATGAAGGCGTCAATGCCGGAAGTATTGGCCACCACAGAGGGGGTATCCCAAGGAATAGATTCTTTATCCATGCCAAGGTGCGCTAAAGCAATAACCACGTGGGCTCCTTGGGCGCGGGCGGCATCGACATTTTTTTGAACAATATTGTATAAGTCCATGCCCTTACCGCCTTCAGCAAAAGAAACAATATACTTTCCTGCTGCATCTTGAAAGAAGGTGGGGACGGACTTGGTGAGGGTTTCGGGAGTGGTAATACCCACAAAGGCAATTTTGACTCCTTGTATTTCTTTGATGGCATACGGAGGAAAAAAAGTGCTATTGTCTTTGGTATGCAACACATTGCAGGAAATAATCGTGGTGTTGAGGTCTTTGGCCAACTCTAAAAGTCGCGGTATGCCATAGTCAAACTCGTGATTGCCAAGGGTCATATAATCGTACCCCAGAGCGTTCATAAGCTCCACAATGGCAGAACCACGGGTAAGAGCGCCCACAGGCCCCCCCTGAATGGCATCGCCGGCATCTACAAGCAAGACGTTGTCTTTGCCATGTTTTTCTTGTATTTGTTTTTTGTAAGCAGCGACACCGGCATAGCTAATATCTTTGTCTATGCTGGTATGCACATCGTTGGTGTGCAATATGATAATGCTGCCCGCTTCAGTGTGCTGTGTGGCCCATGCGTGATGCGCGGGAAAGCTTGCAACTAGAGGTAAAACCCAAAGTATACAAGCAAGGCTTAAAAGAAGACGTTTTTTCATGAAAGTTCCTCTCTAGGGTCTAGGCTGTTAACTACTGAAATGATTACTTTATGTTATTAAAAGACTGTACTGCAGTCTCAATGATGCTTGGGTAATGGGTATTGGGCTCGCCATAATAGGTAATATGTAAAATTTTATGCACGATGGGGCCATAAAGCACTTTAACAGCAGTAAATTTTTCACTATGTTCGCTGTCTGCAGGAAGTTTTTGCACCCCTTCCAAGAAAAACCATTGTTCATTTTTGTTCACTATTCTTTTTTTCACATGGCCTATGCGTGTACTCCATTGCTTCATCAGCGCATCAAAGCTTTCCGGAGGGGTCATGACCATGGTGCCATAGGCACGAATTTCTAGTACAGTAGGGTCGGTTATGGTAACGCCATCACCATTATCTGCTTCTTGTGCCGCATAAAACCATGGCGGCAAATTAAGGCTAAAACCATAGCGCGCATTGACATACGTAAGCGGCTGTGGTTGACCGTAAGCAAGGCATATACTTGTCCAACACACTATGGCGAAACAAAGAAAAAGTAAGGTTTTTCTCATGAAATATCTCCTTTTCTGCTTGTTTTTATGTTTTGAAAGTACAATAAAAGGACTTATGGGTCAAGAAGGGCAAAAGAAGATACGGGCCTGTATGTTGTTTTTTGTAAAACTTGACAGTAACAATTTCTTATTGCATAGTAAATTGCCAATGAATTTCATATTCAAAATTTAGAGAAGGCGTCTTGCTGTAACAGTATATCACCCGATGCAGGTGTTTTTATAAAGGAAACGTTATGAAAATAAAGCTACTGCTTATTCTTCTTTTTATGTTCAATACCGTTTTTTGGGCAGGGCAAAGCCATGCTAAGACAGATTCAAAAATACACATTGTAGTAACATCTTTTCATGAACTTGACTGGATTTCGCATATCATCAAAGGAAAGGAAGATAGGTTTACCTTCAAGCTTCTTTTAGATAGGGGGGTGGATTTACACAGCTATCAACCCAGCATTCAAGATGTAGTGCGCATCTCTTCGGCGGATTTTTTTGTGCATAATGGCGGCGTGTCGGATGCTTGGGTGAAAGATATTCTTGTAAATCCTAGAAATCCTCAATTGGCGGTTTTTAATGTCATGGAGCGTTTGGGCTCTCATGTAAAAATGGAAGTGATGGTAGAGGGTATGCAAGATGGTAGCCATGCAGGGCATAGCCATGAGCACCATGGCAAGCATGGAAGCCAAAGCAAGCATAAAGACTCTCATGACGGTAAAGAATACAAACAGGGGGAGAAAAACCACACTACCCACGCTAAGCACGAAGGGCACAATCATGAGGGGTGCGACCATGAAGATCATAAACACGAAGGCCACGACCATGAAGGCCATAAGCATAAGGGCCATGGGCATGAGGATCATAAGCACGAGGCACATAAACACGAAGATCATGACCACGAAAAGCACACAGAGCGATATACCGGCCATAAAGACGAGCACGTATGGCTATCTTTAAAAAATGCCGTTATTATTTGTCAAATGCTGGAAAAAGATATCGCCAAGTTAGACCCTGCAAATAAAGAAATCTATGCGCGCAACACACAAGCATATATTCAGCAGTTGCAAGCGCTGGACGCCAATTTTGACGCCTCTATCAAGGCTTTGCCTCGCAAGACACTTATTTTTGCCGATAGATTCCCCTTTTTGTACATGATGCAAGATTATGGTATAGACTATTATGCCCCCTTTCAAGGGTGCTCTGCTGAAACCGAAGCCAGTTTTAAGACCGTGTCCTTTTTGAGCAAAAAGATTGACGAGCACGATGTAAACTACGTACTCATCATTGATAATGGACAGAAAGAGCTTGCTACAACAGTGATACATGCCAGTAAAAAGGCAAAGGCTCGTGTACTTAGTCTCAACTCGCTCCAATCGATAACACAAAAAGATAGGGAAAGCGGAAAAAGCTACATGTCTTTTATGCAAGACAATTTAGATGTTTTGAAAAAAGCTTTAGAATAGGGCAACTATGCAAATAACATGTTCTGATCTTGCGGTGGGCTACAATGCTGTGGCTTTGCAAAGTGATATAAATTTTACCATTGCCAGTGGAGCCTATGTATGCATTGTTGGCGAAAATGGCGTTGGTAAGAGTACTTTTATGAAGACACTCTTAGGTTTGCTTCCCCCCATCAGGGGGCAGGTACTTTGGGGTAATGGTACACAACCTTTAGATATTGGCTATTTGCCACAACAAACCCAAGCGCAAAAAGACTTTCCTGCCTCTGTGTACGAAGTCGTACTTTCTGGATGTATCAGTAAAATGGGCTTACGCCCCTTTTATTCTAAAAACGAAAAAAAGTACGCGCGCGAGACCCTTGAAAAATTGCATATTTCCCATTTGAGCAAGCGTAGTTACAATGAGCTTTCTGGCGGACAACAACAGCGCGTGCTTTTGGCAAGGGCTTTGTGCGCCACAAGCACAGCTCTATTACTCGATGAACCTACGGCAGGTTTGGACAGCGCCACCACGCAAGACTTTTATAAGCTCATTCAAACATTACATGGGGATGGCATTACTGTATTGATGATTACGCACCACGTACAAGAAGCCCTTGCCGATGCTGATTATGTGCTCTGCCTTAGCCGGGACGGTGTGCAGTATATGACAAAAGAAGCCTATCTATATAAAACCTCTGGGCAAGAAATATGCAAATGTGAGGGAACTCCGTGCTAGCTACCTTACTTGAATATTTATCTTATCCTTTTGTCCTGTACGCTTTTATTGTAGGTATTCTTGTGGCCTTTTGTTCTTCTCTTTTGGGGGCTACGCTGGTTTTAAAACGCTTGTCGTACATAGGGGACGGGCTTTCACATATAGCTTTTGGTGCCATTGCCGTGG
>CAYJHX010000047.1:0-4606 GCA_964369395.1 uncultured Desulfovibrionaceae bacterium | reverse complement strand
TTGTCGTACATAGGGGACGGGCTTTCACATATAGCTTTTGGTGCCATTGCCGTGGCTTCTGTGCTTGATATGGCCCATCAAGATATTCTTGTCTTTCCTGTGACGGTGGTCTGCGCCGTATTACTTTTGCGCATGGGGCAAAATACGAAAATGAGCGGCGATGCTGCCATTGCCATGATGTCTGTGGGGTCTCTTGCCATAGGTTATTTGCTCATGAATGTTTTTTCTGTTTCGAGCAATTTAGCGGGTGACGTGTGCACCACGCTATTTGGCTCTACCTCCATACTCACGCTTACAAAAGTCGATGTCATAACTTGTTTGATTTTATCTCTCTTGGTCATAGGTATTTTTATTTTGTGTTATCATAAAATATTTTCTGTTACTTTTGATGAAACCTTTGCCAAAGCCTCCGGCATTAATGCTGATAGGTATAATTTGATTATAGCTATTACCATAGCGGCGGTTATTGTTGTGGCCATGAATTTGGTGGGCTCTTTGCTCATTAGCGCCTTGGTGGTTTTTCCGGCTCTCTCTTCCATGCGATTGTGCAAGAGTTTTAAAACGGTTATTATTTGCTCATCTATTATTTCGGTATGTTGTGCTTTTTTTGGCATTATTATTTCTATTTTGTACGGTTCTCCTGTGGGAAGCACCATTGTTGCCATGAATATAGCCGTTTTTTTGATGTTTAGCCTTATTTCTTCGCGAAAAAGAACATCTCATGCCTAACAAAACCTTATTATTCACTATTTTTACTGTACTGTGCGTATTACTTGCGTGTACCGATGAAAGCCACACTTCCAAAGAGCAAGCCCTTGCCAAACCTCCCGCTGCAGCACAGACAGATTTGCAAGAATTTTCTGCAAAACACCCCCCTACACAAAAAGAACAAGGGCAGACGCTGCCTACAGCTATAGACTTTGACTTTACTCAACTCACAAGTGTCATGATATACGGGCATGTTTTTGATATGATAGTTAACCCTAAAAACTATATGGGGAAGACCTTCAAAATAGCAGGAATGTACGACCGCATGTATATAAAAGCTTTGGCGGAAGACTTGCACTACATTGTTATTAATGATGCTTTAGGTTGTTGCCCTCAAGGCCTCGAAATAGAACTGAAAAAAGGAATCACAAGGCCAGAAATTGGGGAAAATATTCTTATACATGCGGTGCTTAAAGAAAAAAACGACAACTTTTCACGCCAGTATTTGTCTGTTCATGTTTTAGAGAAACAGTGACATATTAAAAAATTGCCTCTTTTTTCAAAATACGCTACATTTATGCAGAGTGAACGCCAAAAAATGAGGGTGCCCCATGTTTAGTACCGTATTTCGCCTAAGGCTCATGAAAAGATTTGGCTTTGCCTGTTATGCATTTTCTCGTAAAATGTTTCATAGGCCCATCTTTAATATTTTGCTTTTTATTGTTGAATTTTGCCTTATTTCTTATGGTTATGTACTGCTACACAATGCCTTAAGCCCGCAAGATGTGGCTATTTCTTATTCTAAATCCATGTACTTTACCGTCATTTCGGCCACTACGGTGGGCTATGGCGACCATTTTCCCATTCATACCATTACCCAATGGTATGTAATTTTACTTATGATTATTTATTTGCCTTTCCGCTTCTTTTATACGGCGGGTGTTGCAGGCTTTTTGTTTAAAACCTATACTGAATTAAAACAAATCGGAAGGTGGTTTCCCATGTTACACGATCATGTTATTGTCTATTGCGATGCAGACAGTATTCAGCGTAATAAATTCTTGTGGTTTAAACGCTTTGTCAAAGAAAAAAGAATATCCGCAAAATATCGTAATCATGATATTTTATTGGTGAATAGCAACCCCGCTGTCAATGATAAGGTCAACGCTTTTTTTGCCGAATACGGCTCGGAATTTGCCGGCGTATCTTTTGTTAACGCCAACCTTAATGAAAAAGACTTTTTTGAAAATGTGCGTATTAAGTATGCGGCTCGTGTGTATGTGCTCGCCAATGAAGATGACCCCAGTTCCGATTCTGATGTTTTTGATATGGTCTACCGTATTGCCCAAGAAACAGAATATGATAAGGGTATTAGCGCAGAGCTTGTGTACGATAGCAACAGGCCACGTCTTGCTGCTTTGGGGGCCAATGTGATTTTGCGCCCCAACCGTTCCATGCCAGAAATGCTTGTTACTTGCACCATTGCTCCGGGATCTGCCCAAATGTTAGAAGAAATTTCTTCGCGCGGAGATGATACCATTGAACGGTTTGACCTGCCTTGTATGGAACTTATTTGGGGGGATTTGTTGTATCAGCTGAGCATGCATAATGTGGGCACAGCCACAGCGATTATTTTTGATGACGAAACGATAGACCCTAACCCTTCTGGCACTATGCATATAAAAAATGCCAAAGGGGTACTGATGCTTATTCATGGTATGAATACTAAAAGCTATGAAGAGGTTCAGGCCGAAATTAATCGAGTTATAACTGAATATGTGTGTAAATAAGAGCTTTGTGCACATCATTGTGTGAGCCCTTGTACATAAGAAACTGTTGTTGTCGCAAAAAAATCTATAGCCAAAGGATATTGCTATGAAAGCAGGCTGTTCTCTTATAGGTTTAGTTTTATTCATAATTTTGTTTTCTTTTGGAATTGTGTATTTTATTGAGGGTGAAAATCTCTTGTTTGGCATTGGCCTCGCCATTGTGAGCGCTGTGGGGGCCATCATATGTTTTATCATAATGAAAGTCTCTGCAGGGGCCAACACCAGTAGCGGTAGCGGTAGCGGAAAGAAAAAAAGAAAAAGTCATGATGGTGATGATGACGACGATGATGACTATGACGACGATTCCGACAGCGACAGCGGCGATGGTGGCGGTGACGGCGGTGGCGGCGATGGTGGCGGCGGCGATGGCGATTAGAAAATAGTATGATACAAATCTTTTAAGGAAAAAAAATGTTTCAAAAGTCTTTGTTTTTTTGTGTGTTGCTTCTTGTATGCACTTTGACAGTACCTTTGTCTTTTCATAAAACACAGAACACAGCACAAGCTGCCGTGGTGGAGCTTTTGGATGAAGGACAACGCTTGTTAGATGAAGGCGGACGCCAGCTGCAACGCCTGAACCCTTTAGAGCCACTTTTAGGCAATGAAGGCGATGACGATAGACGCGGTTTCCGTGGTCGTGATGATGATGACGACGATGATAGGCGCGGTTTTCGTGGCCGTGATGATGATGACGATGATGATGATGACGATAGACATGGTTTCCGTGGTCGTGATGACGATGATGACGACGACGATGATGATGACGATGACTAAAAACTATACAAAATAAAAAAGAGGAATAGTATGGAAGAGACAAAAGAAAAAGTTGTGGCAACGCAAGAGGCTCCTCAAAACACCATGGAAACTCTTGTTGTGCCTGACGCAAGTGAACTGGCCGTAGCTGCCGGCAAAGATGTTTCGGATCTTGCTAGCACCATCAAACTGGACGATCCTTCTTTGGATGTGACCTATGGCACCAAGACAATGCAAGAAATTTCGCGCTTTTCTGACGATTTGCTCTCTCGAGTAAAGGCGAAGGACTCTGGCGAAATTGGCGAAGCCCTGACCAGTTTGGTGGTCAATGTAAAAGATTTGGACGTGTCTGAAATGGGCAAAGAGCCAAGCTTTTTAGAAAAACTTCCCTTAGTAGGATCTTTGTTTAGCACCGTAGAAAAAACCGTAGCGAAATTCCAAACTCTTTCAGAACAAGTGGCCGTTATTAGCGATAGGTTAGAAACATCCATGGTGGGCTTGCTACACGATATCGAAGTGTTAGAACAGCTCTACAAGCATAATGAAAAATTTAATAAAGACCTTACGCTCTATATTAATGCAGGCAAAATGAAATTGGAAGAGTCTAAAAACGTAGACCTTCCTAAATTGCAAGCTGCAGCGGCAGAATCGACCGATACACTTGAAGCACAAAAGGTGCGTGACTTTTCTGAACAAATCAATCGCTTTGAACGTCGTCTGCATGATTTAGAAATTTCTCGTACCATCACTGTGCAAATGGCGCCGCAAATCCGCCTTATTCAATCTAACAACCGCGCCCTTGCTCAAAAAATTCAAACCTCAGTACTCACCACCATTCCCATTTGGAAAAATCAAATGGTACTGGGGCTTTCCTTACACGGACAACGCAATGCCGCAGCCTTGCAAAAGCAAGTGGCCGATACCACTAACGACATGTTGCGCAAAAATGCCGCCATGTTAGAGCAAACAGCCATCACGACTGCGCAAGAAGTAGAACGCTCCATCGTAGATGTGGAAACCTTACGCGAAGTACACAACAAACTCATTTCTACCATTGACGAAACCTTGAATATTGCTCAAGAAGGCCGCCAAAAGCGCGCCGCCGTAGAAAAAGAATTGGCCGGCATGGAAGTACACTTGAAAGACAGCCTCATGGCCATGGCAAGTAAAAAACAACAACAAAGCATTGAAGGTGCCGCTGCGCCACAACAATCCCTTGAAGGTACGGAAAATAAATAAACAGAAGAGTTTTGTTGGGAGGCTCTGCCTCCCAAACCCTCCGCCAAAGGGGATAATCCCCTTTGGAAACCTTATAT
>CAYJHX010000046.1:0-9741 GCA_964369395.1 uncultured Desulfovibrionaceae bacterium | reverse complement strand
AAGAAAAAAGGTATTTACACTTTCTACGATGCCAAAATAGATGTGTAAGCTATCTAGGGAAAATATTTCTAAATTTTAAACACCTCAGGTGCAGTATGCAAACTACCGACGTTTTTTGGGGATGCGCAGCCGGCATTGTACTGGCCATTGTTACCTACAATATTGTTGGTCGTGTCCGCAAGGCATATACCTTTTATAGGCAGAGGGCAAAAAGTAAAAAAATTGTCCAAGATTTTTTGCATGCAAGTATTCCACAGCGTAGTACTTTTCGTTTGGAGGTACTACAGGGCGAATTTAAGGGACTGTATGCAGAAGGTGTGTGTAGTGCTGTAGATGCAAAAAGCTTTCGTTTGCAAGTGACCAATGCCTTTGGTGTGCATCAATGGACGGATGCCCCCATAAGTATGTTTTTTCCCATTACTCAGGATGAGGTGCAGACCTTTTACCACTTTAGTGCCGTGGCGCACAGTGCTGATCGTAATGAAAATTATACCGAATTGACTTTTGCTGTGCCGCCGTCCATATCGCCCGGACAAAATAGAGCCTTTTTACGCTTTACCCCGCCTAAACCTTTGGTACTGGCTTTTGGTTTGTGGCTTATGCAGGGGGCACGCCCGTTGCCTTTGCATAAAGAAGAGCTGGCAAAGCCTTTTTTGCTTTATAAATTGCATGCCAATAATACGATGGAGTTGGATAATATTTCTGCAGGTGGCATGCGCGTTTTCATCCATGAAAGCGGCATGAACTATAAAGGCGAATTGTTTAAACCCGGTGCCCATGTACTTTTTTTGCTTGTTTTGGTGGGTAAAAATTTAGGGAAAAATAAAAAAGAGCTTAAAAAAGTTCCTGTGCCACCTCGTACGGCAGCACAGGCTGCGCCCCACCTTGCGCATAATGGAGAAGTAGGCGCAGGGGCATTGGTAGAAGGGGAGCAAGGGCTATCAGCACAGCTAGGGTCGCAAGGCATGACTCAGGATCAAGTCGGACACCAAGCCACAGGGCATATTTCCGTTATGGCTCAATTGAAAGACGCCACTCCCTCTTTGTCTGCTGCGGAAGGTACATTGCAAGCTGAGCAAGGAGAAGAAGCAGGGCAAAGTGGAAAAAGCGAAAAAAAACCCACGCAATCTTTTTGGTTGTCATGCCGTGTTCGTGCTTTAACCCATGACGAGCAAGAAAATATGTGGCAAGTAAGCTTACGCTTTGATGCATGGTCTTTACACGAAGAAGGGGCAGAGAAAATATCTTGGTTCCCCACAGACTCTGACCAAAGCGTACCTCCCTTGGCCGCATGGATTATGCGCTCGCACATGGAGCAAACGAAAAAAATTTAGGTAGAGCTCGTGAAATGCGAGTATTGCCTTTTATGAGAAAGGTAAATTTGACTAAAGGTATAGAGTGTATAGATATATACTTTTTTAATAAGGCGCTTTTGCCTTAGAGTAAACGGATAAAAAAAGCATACAATCCGTATTTCCTTAGAAAATTTTCCTTTTCAATGGACTAGTAATTACGCTATAGTTGAAACGCAAACAAGTTGTTTGCCCATAGTAACCTTAACCTTGGAGGATCGCTTGGACGGTGGTTCCGACAGTACTCTCTGGTCACGACTTGGAAAGCTTTTCCGTCGTGGCGATGAAGAATCTTTAGAAAAAGCTATTTTAGAGGCTCGCGCCGAAGGCGAAGTGGCCGCTGACGAAGAGTCTATGTTGCTCAGCATTTTGCGTATTGACGACTTACAAGTGCAAGATGTTATGATTCCGCGCACAGATATTGATTGTGTGCCCTCGCAAACATCTTTATCTTTTGCGGCTCAATGCATTGTAGATTCTGGCCATTCGCGCATACCCGTTTTTTTTGATACCAGAGATAATATCATTGGTATATTGCATGCTAAAGATTTATTGCGCGACATTATCAACCCTACACAAGTGCATACCGTGGTAGATGCCATTATGCGTGAGCCTTTTTTTGTTCCAGAAACAAAAGGCGTGCGCGAATTATTACAAGAATTTCGTACACGTAAATTGCATATAGCTATTGCTCTGGACGAATACGGTGGCACTTCGGGCCTTATTACCATTGAAGATGTGCTCGAAGAAATTGTAGGCGATATCGAAGACGAACACGATGCCCCCAAGGAAGAAGATATACGAGACCTTGGCAATGCTTGTTATGAGTTGACAGGTCGCACCTACTTGGAAGATTTAGAAGCGTTGGGCTTGAATATTGTTTCGGACGAAGTGGACACTATTGGTGGCTATTTAAGTTTGCAAGCCGGACATGTGCCCACCGAAGGCGAGATTTTTCAAATAGAAGATTGGACGCTTACTGTTAGAGAAGCTGATGTGAAATTTATTCGACGCATTTTAGCAGAGAAAAACTCAGCTAAAATGGAGGAAATGTCTGAAGGCGTTAATCGACCCGATGCCGACGCTTGAAAGGGGACATTGCATACATTGAAGCCTGCCCAAAGTGCGAAGAGGCAAGAAAAAGACATGGGCAAAAAGCACAAAGAAAAAAATGTCGCCAAATCTGCGTCGCCTTTATCAAAGCAAGAGTGTTCTGCGTTGCCGCCATATTCTGATGATTCCGAAGATGCGGCATTGGCATCGCATCTGATGTCCTCGTCAGACGCCTTGCAGGGGCAAGAAGCAGAGGGTTTTGTCAAAGACGGTGCTCTTGGTGCCCCTCCACGCCCACTACCTGCTTTTGTATGGGGCTTGCTGGGTACTTTGGGGCTTTGGTTGGGTTTTCCTAACGATTTTTTGCATGTTTCTTCGGCAGTGTTGCTTTATCCTTTGGCCTTGTATGGCCTTGGAATGCGAGCCCAAAATGGCAAAGAGGCCTTGCGCCATGGCTGGCTTACAGGACTTTTAGGAGCTTCGGCGGCTTTGTATTGGCTTGCCATACCCATACACAATGTGGGAGGGCTTCCTTGGTTTTTAGCTGTGCCTTGTGCGCTTTTCATAGGCGCGTATATAGGGTTTTACGGCGGACTTTTTTCTTTAGCCACATGGTATTTGGGACGACCCGAAAATGAGAAATACCAAGGCGCTGAGAAAAATATAAAACTTTTGGGAAGTGCAAAGAAATTAACTTCCTTTAAAAATAAGGAATATGCACAGCACGAAACTCAAAAAGCAGGCCTGCTAGCGCATAGCCCATGGCGACGCTGCCTTGCCTTGGCCTGCCTATGGTACGGACTTGAATTGCTACGCGGCTTTATTTTTACGGGCTTTCCGTGGCTAAGCCTGAGCGTGGCCTTTGTGCCCCATCCTCTCTTGGTGCAAGGGGCATCACTGATGGGCGCCTATGGTTTGTCGGCTTGTTATGTGCTTATGGCTCTATGGTTGCTAGAAAGCGTGTTTCCTCAGTCTGTTCTTTGTATAAGGCAAGGGCAATGCTTTGCGCAAGGTACAAAGGGCACACAAGGCTCGCTTGGCTCTGCAAGTAAAGGCTTGCGGATACTTATGGCAAGTTCGGCTTGTGTCCTTTTGGGTGCCTTGCTAGCATGGGGGCACGCGGCCTTACAAGAAGAGGCTTCAGCGCTGACGGCAGAGCAGCCTTTTTCTGTGATTATGGTAGAAGGTAATGTGGACCAAAATATTAAGTGGGAACCGCAACACCAACAGGCATCATTGGATTTATATGTGCAGTTGAGCATGGACGCCTTGACCAAAGCTCGAGAAGAAAACCCTACTGCCAAGCCTTTACTTATTTGGCCGGAAACTTCCATGCCTTTTTATTTGGAAGTGCACCCCACCTTGGGGCCGGCTTTGCGCAAAGCTGTTGTAACCATGCAATCGCCGCTTTTGGTGGGGGCCCCTGCTGTGAATAGGCAATCCGTAGGGCCGCATATGCCTTTTAATCGGGCTTATCTCATCGATGAAGGCGGTACTCTGCAGGGCTCTTATGATAAAGTGCACTTGGTGCCTTTTGGCGAATATGTACCCCCTTGGTTACAGTGGAATTTTTTAGAGGGGTTGTTGCAAGGTATTGGTACCTTTAGCCAAGGAACCCATGCCAAACCGCTGCGCTATGAATCGCTTGCCATGGGTATCTTGCTTTGTTATGAAAGCATCTTTCCGCATTTGGCTCAAGAAAGAATACATAATGGGGCCAATGTGCTTATAAATTTGAGCAATGATGGTTGGTTCGGGCATTCTTCTGCTCCGCGGCAACATTTACAATTGGCCACCATGCGGGCCATAGAACAAGGGCGCTGGTTGGTGCGTTCCACCAATACTGGTATTTCTGCCATTATTGATGCCCAAGGTCGCATACGTATGGAAGGGGCGCAATTTAGAGCCCAAAGCCTTAGTGGTAGAGCTTATACAGCGCAAAGACACACGGTTTTTCATACGCTTTATGCTTATATACCGTATATATTTTTGACTCTTTTTTTGCTAGCGCTATGGCCTCAACGCAAAAAAATATAACAAAAAGATAGATTATGCTACAACTTGCTGAACTGCGCACCCGTTGCGCCCCTCTTATAGAACGTTTTTCTTCCCTTTGGGGGAGACTTTGACCTTGCCGGCGTAGAAAAAAAACTGGCCGCCATAGAAGAACGCTTGTCTAAACCCGACGCATGGAACAACCCTGCGGCTATGACGCCTTTTCTTCAAGAAAAGCGCCAGCTTGAAGACGAAGTGCAAAGGCTTACTGTTTTACAAAGCTGCTATACCGATATGCAAGATTGGCTACAGCTTGCCACAGAAACCTTGCGTAGCGAATCTGGAACAGAACTTGCGTCAAAAAATGCTTCTGAGGAAAGCAATGAGGCACAAGAAGCTTTAGAGCACTTGGCAGAACAAATCGATGCCTTGGCTCTGTTGCTCGATGCCACAGAAATGCATATGCTCTTAAGCGCCGAAGAAGACGGACACAACGCCATCTTAGAAATTCACCCCGGCGCTGGCGGTACTGAATCTCAAGATTGGGCCGAAATGCTTTTGCGTATGTATACTCGTTGGGCCAGTACCCACAAATACAAAGTGGAAGAAATGGACTATCTCAGTGGCGACGAGGCGGGTATTAAAAGTGTGACGTTGCGTATCAGTGGGCCCAGCGCTTTTGGCTTGCTTAAAGGCGAGCGCGGTATACACAGGCTTATTCGCATTTCGCCCTTTGACTCTTCTGGGCGACGGCATACGTCTTTTGCTTCGGTGGATATTATCCCCGATGCAGGACAAGATATACAAATTGATATAAAAGAAAGCGATTTACGCTTTGATACTTTTCGCTCCAGTGGCCCTGGCGGGCAAAGTGTGAATACCACAAGTTCTGCTGTGCGTATCACGCATATACCCACAGGGATAACTGCACAATGTCAAAATGAAAAATCGCAACATCATAATAAAGAAACTGCCTTACAAATTTTGCGGGCGAGACTGTATGATTTAGAATTGCGCAAAAGAGATGCACAGCGCCAAGCGCACTATGCCGATAAAGACAGTATTGCTTTTGGTAGCCAAATACGTACATATACCTTGCATCCTTATCGTTTGGTCAAAGACCATCGTAGCAACACAGAAAATGGTGATGTGGATGCCGTACTTAACGGACGTATTGACACCTTTCAACGAGATTATCTATTGTACGAGCATGACAAAAAAAAGTAAGCAAATTTCTCTTTATAGTCCTCTTTCGGGGGAAACTAAAAAGCTGGTGGAAGAACTCTACACAGCGCAAAGAGTTATTATGCCCAATGAACCGTGCACGCCAGGGCAAGACCCTACCTATTTTGTCGTTGCTAAGTTAGTGTCGCATCTGGATAAAAAAGCGTGGGAAGAACTTTGTGCCCTAACACGTCTTGCCCATATTGACGACGCTTTTGCCCTTGCAGAGCCAGAGGAGCAAAGGGAGCAAGAAGAGCAAAATAGTGCCCCTGGGCCATTTGAAGAAAATGCCATATTTACAGAGGAAACTGTTGCGTCTAAAACCGCTTTTCCCTCGCCACAATGGATGCGCCATCTTCTTTTGTCTGCCTCCTTTTTGCGTCAACTTAAACAAGAAATTTCTCGAGCTCGACGTGGAGACGCCCCCCTAGCCTTGGTGCGTTTTGCCATGGTCAATGCCCTTAACCTCGAAAAAGCCACACGCATTCTCTATGCTGCCCTTGATAAACACGGCGAAGATTGCGATACTCTTGGCATTTTGGATACCAAAAACTTTGCTCTCATCCTTCCCGGCGCCAGATGCTTTAAAGCGCAAAGCATTGTAGAAGATATTCTTGATGAGTGTCAGCACAATACTCTAGCTTTAAGCGCGGGTATAGCTGTGCATACAGGAAATGAGTGTAACGTGCAAAAATTTCTCGAACATGCTGCCACCGCTTTAGAACAAGCTCTTACTCAGAAGGCGGCTTTATCTATGTACAAAAAACCCCATGAAAGTCTCGAAGCAAAACGTACCCTTGTATTAGGCCATGAAAAGCGTTTTCTTTTTGGCTCCATTGACGAGGTGTAACTATGGCAAACACAACAATGAGCATTTGTATTATGAGCGGGAAAGGTGGGGTAGGTAAGACCAATATAACCTTAAACCTCGCTTATGCTTTTCGAAATATGGCCTTACCTTCATTGCTCATGGATTGCGATATGGGCCTTGCAAATTTGGACGTACTTCTTGGTATTACCCCTGAATACACCATGCAAGATGCCCTGCTTGGCCATTGCGAAATGCAAGATGTGTTACATACTCTGGAACCGGGCCTTGCTATGTTGCCCGCAGCCTCTGGTATGCCCGACCTTGTAGAGCTGGACGCCGACCAAAGAGAGTTGTTACTCAAGCGCTTAAATCCCATACTGCATAATTACCACTATGTATTTATGGATATTGGGGCTGGCATTACCGATATGGTGCAAGCTTTTGCTGTCATGGCCGCCTTACGTGTGCTTGTTATTACACCAGAACCTACTTCGTTGACCGATAGCTATGCACTCATAAAAATTCTGTATACTGAACATGGCATACGCGATTTTATGATTATCGTAAATCAAGTGGAAAATGCCAAAGAAGAGAGTCAAACCTTTCAAAAATTGCAAATGGCATGCAAGCGATTTTTAGGGATAGACCCCATTTTGCTAGGGAGCGTGCGCTATGATGAAAAGCTTATGGAAGCTGTGCGCCTACAACAGCCCCTTATGCGCTATGCCCATGGCAGCCCCGCAAGTGTCGATATAGAAGAATTGGCTAAAAAAATTCAAAAATATCGACTAAATATGCTTGATTCGTTGGCAGAACGAAATGTTTTGCAGATTCCTTGATAAAGGTATTTACTTTTACATGAAAATTCTGTAACTTAGCTTGCGTTAGGACATTTTACTTTTGGGAGACAGTATGAATAAAAGCGAACTTATTAAAGCCCTTGCTGAAGAAAGCAACTTACCCATGGAAGACGCCACTCTTGTGGTGACCACATTTGTTGATTGCATGAAAGACTCTCTTCTTGCCGGTGAACGTGTAGAAATTCGAGGCTTTGGCTCTTTTAAAATCAAAGAATACGAAGGCTATACCGGTCGTAATCCCAAAACTGGCGAAAGCGTTACCGTTATCCCCAAACGCTTGCCTTTCTTCCGCGCAGGGAAGGAACTGAAAGAGTATTTGAACCAGTAATGGATTGTGCCTTTGGCACGAAAATGATTTTTTTACCTCCACGCAGAGAGGATTGTTATGCAGTTTGTTGGTGCTTTTACTGCTTTGGTTACTCCTTTTCATAAGGGCGAAGTAGACGAAGAACGGTATCGTGCGTTTATTGAATGGCAAATACAAGAAGGTATTGATGGTCTTGTGCCCTGTGGCACCACAGGCGAATCTGCCACATTGAGTCACGAAGAACACGAAAAAGTTATTGAAATCTGTATTGATCAAGTAAAAGGGCGCGTGCCCGTCTTGGCAGGCGCAGGTTCTAACAATACACAAGAGGCCATACGCCTTACTCGCTCTGCCAAAGAAGCAGGAGCTAGCGGCGCTTTGCTTATAACTCCTTATTATAATAAACCCACACAAGAGGGGCTTTACCAACATTATCGGGCCATTCACGATGCTGTGGATTTTCCTATGGTTGTGTACAATGTACCTGGCCGTACAGGGTGTAATTTATTGCCTGCTACCATGGGGCGCCTTGCCAAAGATTTTAAAAATATCGTAGGCATTAAAGAAGCCACAGGGAATTTGACGCAAGTTTCTGATGTTCTTGAAGAAAGCCCCAAAGGCTTCCAAGTACTTTCTGGTGATGATTTTACCGTTCTTCCCTTGCTTTCACTTGGTGGTTGCGGTGTTATCTCTGTAAGTTCCAACATCGTACCTAGCAAAATGGCTGCCTTATGCCGCGCCTTCAGAGAAGGAGACGTGGACAAAGCTCGAGGTATACATTATGAAATTATGCCTCTCAATAGAGCCATGTTTGTAGAAACTAACCCCACTCCGGCAAAAGCAGCTCTTGCCATGATGGATAAAATGAACGCTGACGTTCGTCTACCATTATGCCCTCTTTCTGAAAATAATACCGAGTACTTACGCTCCGTATTGCAAAATTTAGGCATTGAAGTAAAATAAAAAATCTTCTTTTTTGAGGGGGAGGAAAAAATCTTTTTAAGGTTCTTTTCTCCCCCGCGTCTTTTTCTCTTTTTCAAAATTTTTTACACAAAGACAATAGCCCTTTACGCTTCTGAACAATCTCTTAAAATGTAATCTGTGCGCAATTGCAAACACAGGGATTGCTTCGGCGTTATGCTTTTCGCAATGACTTGGTATTACAGCGAAAGGCATTGTGAGCGACGTGAAGCATCCATATCTTTTAGCAGTAAAGCACATTGTGCGAGACTTTAATTCATGCTGTTTTAAAATTTTTTTAGAGCAGATTTTGATTGCTTAAGCGTGTTCTGTATTTGACCAAAGCTACCTCTCTGCGCTACAAGAGAAACAACGTACAACGCTTGCCCTGACAAGCATAGAGGAGTTTTATCATGGATATTTTTGAAGCAATTTTTACTCGTCGTAGCATCCGCAAATTTACTGCCGAACCAGTTAGTGATGCTGATGTACAGCGCATGCTTGAGGCTGCCATGGCCGCCCCTAGCGCCGGAAATGCCCAGCCTTGGCGTTTTGTGGTGGTGCGCAATAAAGAAACTATGGAAGCCATTGCCGCCAGCAACCCTTATGCGCAAATGGCCAAAGAAGCTGCCGTATGCATAGCCGTATGCGTGGATTTGCAAGCCGAGAAATACCCCGGGTATTGGCAACAAGATTGTTCGGCAGCTTTGCAAAACCTGCTGCTTGCCGGGCGCGGGCTTGGTATTGGTACTGTATGGACGGGAGTTTACCCCGATGAAGAACGCCGTACAAGTTTTAGCAAACTTTTTGCTTTGCCAGAACATGCTGAAGTATTAGGTATTGTGGTGTGCGGTCACCCCGACCAGCCCTTTAAGACGCGCGATGGTTTTGCACCAGAAAAAGTGTTTTCTGAAAAATGGGGCCAATAATTGCCTGATTGCTAGAGCGTGTTCACATAAAATGATTTTTTGTGTTATATCAAGGAAGATGAGTACGCTTTGAGGGAACATACTCTTCTGGTATTTGACCGAAAAAGCGCGCGAAATCTGACGCAGAGATAACCAAAAAGGCGTTTATGTGAACACGTTGTAGTTTTTTTGTGAGGGGGGGAAGCCCCCCTTTTTTGTCATATAAAGCCAGTTTCTTTTTATTTTTGTGGGGGGAAGGAACCCCCTTTTG
>CAYJHX010000045.1:0-9927 GCA_964369395.1 uncultured Desulfovibrionaceae bacterium | reverse complement strand
TCAAAAAGGGTGAAATACAAGGCAAGCGAGATTTTTTCTTGAGGGCATAGGACTCCTTCTGGTCTATGCCGAAAGAAAAAACAAGCTTAACGCAGTAGTTTACCTTTTTTCAACAGCCTGCCAAAAAGGAGGGGCCCTGCCCCTCCACCCCGCCAAAGGGGATTATCCCCTTTGGAAACCTTATATTATGAGGCCTCTGCACAATGAATTGTGCAGAGGCCTCATAATACAGTTCGCTCAAAACGGGTAAGATGCGAGAAGGACGACATTTTTTACGGAGGAAGCGTATCAAGACATACGTGACAAAAGTAAAAAACAAGTCTGACGAAGCAGATTGCCCATTTTCAAATATTTATCCCAAAAATGCCCAAAATACAGTTCGCTCAAAATGGGTAAGATGCGAGAAGGACGACGTTTTTTACGGAGGGAGCGTATCAAGACATACGTGACAAAAGTAAAAAACAAGTCTGACGAAGCAGATTACCCATTTTCAGCGAACTGTTTCTAGGATAGCATGTGCGCCATAACAATATTAGCAATAACACCGCCAATCATAGGAATGGCAGTACGTTTCACCACAGTAAAAGGGCTTACTCCTGTACCGCCAGCCACGGCGATAACCACCCCCGCCACTGGCGACATAGAGCGAAAAGCTCCGGAAGCTGTTTGCATAGGCAACAAAATGGCCTGTGCCGGCATGTTCATAGCTTTTGCCACCGAGGGAGCCAGGTTAGAAAAAGCCAAGAAAGCCGCATTGCCACTACCCGAAACAACGGCAAGTAAACCAATAATACTCACTAATACTAAGGTCATGGCTAAGCCTCCAAGACCAAGCGAAGTGGCTGCGGAAATCAAATAGTCCGTTATACCCACGGCCTCAAGCCCCTTAGCAAAGAATTGTGCTGCCACAAGCAACATAACCACATCTTTTAGCATATCCGCCATACCCGCAAAAAAAGAGACGGCATTGCTAAACACCATTTTTATATCACGTATGCGAATACATTCAAAAAACATAGTAATAATCAAGGAAACAAACATGGCTGTCACCACATCTAGCTGTACTGAGCTAACTATATAATCACTAAATATCAGCAATAGAAACAGAGGGATAACAGGAAATAACGCGTAAAATCCGGGAAGTTCTTTCTTTTCTTTTTCCTCGGTTTTTGCCTCTTTCATGGTCACAACAGCGGCATTTTTTGCTTCTTGTTTATCAAAATACATGGAAGTAAAATAGTACAATACCGCCGCCACCAATGTGCTGACAGCCGCTGCAGGAATTTGTATATCCATAAAAAAGCTCATGGTAGACATACCGCTTAACTCTGCAGAAATACTGGTACTGCCCGATGCCGGCCCCACTTCCCAACACGCCGAAGAAGCAAGAGCAGCAGCAGCCGATGCTGCAGTCACGCCCAGCCCGCGTAAGAGAGGAAAAAGCGTTACCAAAAGCAACATACTTAAGCCGGAAGCACTGGGAATAAAAAGATTCATTATTTGCGCAAAAATAACAGCTATAGCCACCAACAAATAAGGATTTCGAATCACATGCAAAGGCTTTGAAGCGTATTGCACAAAAATATCCGAAGCGCCAATGGCATTCATATATTTGGCAAACCCGCCCGCCGCCATAATAATAAGCCCCACGCCGGCAATACTACTATGCATCAACGATGTAAAAATGGCGAAAATATCAATAACTTTGGAACCAGAAGCGTGAAAGTTCCCCAGAGGATGCGCAGGGGCATCAAAAAGAAACGATAAAGCCCATAAAACCATACCCGAAAAAAGTAAAGATAGTATAGTATTGTATTGTTTTATAATAGCATATGCCGTTACAATAAATACAAGAACACCAAGTAAGAGTAGTACCATATTTCTTCCTTTCATCACGCCTAGGCATGGTTAAATCGTACATTTTGCAAGCGCAAAAAACTGTTAACTAGATGTTTTTCTTAAATTTATCATAACATCAAGTTCTCTTACGAAAACTGTATACATATTTCTACACCTACCAGTAAAATGTATCTTCGAAAAACTCCATTAGAATCACGTCTGAAAAACATTTGTAGCGTTTTTTCAACGAAAGGTAAGGTGGCGTAGTGTGCAAGAGCTATAATAACGGAAGTTCAAAGTCAATACAAAGCTGGTAAAGGTATTTAGAGTAAGCGTGCCTTTTTAGAAAAGAAGTGAACGCGAATTTTTCAGCATTGACTAAGTAAATACTTGACGAAATAACCTGTACTGATAAATACTGCACATTCAAAATGAGCATTCAATACCTTGAATATTTTTGGAAAGGAAATACCATGCTGAAAAAACTTGCAAAAAGACGTTCTGTTCGAACCTTTACTCATGAAAAAATTGGCGAAGAAACAAAAGCTCGTATTTTAAAAGCCGGTATGCTTGCCCCCACCGGCATGGGACGTAAAACTATAGAATACATAGTTATTGAAGACGAAAGCCAAATACGCGCTTTGGTTGATGTAAAAAAGCACAGCACGCGCCCCTTTAAAACGGCGTCCCTTGCCATTATTGTGCTGGGAGATAGCAGCAAAGCCGACACTTGGATTGAAGAAGCTTCTCTTGCTGCCATTTTTATGCAATTGGAAATTACCAGCCTTGGCCTCGGTTCTACTTGGATTCAAGTGGATAAACGCACCAATCATGCAGAACAACACTCAGCAGAGTTTTTGCGTGACCGTTTCCACTTTCCTGAGCACATGCGTCCCTTATGCGTTTTGGCCATAGGCCATAAAGCCGAAGACCCTGCACCTTATACGGAAGAACATTTTGATTTTTCCTGTGTGCATTACGAAAAATATTAAATAGTATCGTCAAATGCACCTTTTCGGTTTTCTCTGTATCAGGTTTTGCGTAGTTTTTCGGTCATGTATGTTTGTATACATACCTTCAAAGCTCGTTTATCTTCCTTGATACATCTCGAATTTGATACATTTCGAAAATGTGCCATTTGACGATACTATCTAAACAAAGACTTTCTTAATCTATCTTTTACCATCATCTTTACATACTATGAATAGAGAACAAGCCGCAATAGAAATACACAACCTTGTGCAATTATTAGAAGAGCACAATTACAACTACCACACTCTCGACGCACCACAAATTTCCGACGCTGAATATGACGCGCTCTTTCGCCAATTGGAAGCATTGGAAGAACGTTACCCGCAATTACGTTTGCCACACTCTCCCACACAACGCACCGGCGGTACCGTATTGCCTTGGCTTGAAAAACAAGCTCATAGCCAACGCATGTATGGTTTAGATAACGTTTTTTCTGAAGGTGAATGGAAAGATTGGCTACAACGCATGCATAAAGCCCTGCCCGAAGCCGAGCCTCACTTGTTAAATACATTTTGGATTGACCCCAAGCTCGATGGCCTTGCCATGGAACTTATCTACATACAAGGGGTTTTACATACAGCCCTCACTCGCGGGGACGGCGAGGTGGGGGAGGTGGTCACCGAGGCAGTACGCACCATCAAAAACATTCCCTTACGCTTAAAAACTGCAAACGCCTCTCCCCTACCGAAACGACTAGAAGTACGCGGCGAAGTGGTGATGTATAAGGAAGATTTTTTAGCCCTTAATGCCAAGCAAGAAAAATCTGGACAAAAAGTTTTTGCCAACCCACGCAATGCGGCGGCAGGTTCCATGCGGCAACTTGATACCGGCATTACCGCCACCCGTCCTTTACGCTTTTTTGCCTACGGCAAAGGGGATATGAACTATGAGGATTCCCCGTCAGCGCCTTCTCTTTTACCACGCACCTATACGGAGCTTATGCAACAATTGCAGGCATGGGGCTTTTCGGTGCCACCACAAGGAAAGCAATATGCAAGTAGCGAAGTCATGGCGCAAGTACACCACATTGAAACACAACGCGAACACTTTGCCATGGAAATTGACGGGGCCGTCATCAAACAAAATAACCTTGAAGCACAAGAAGCTCTCGGTTTTACTGCCAGAGCTCCTCGCTTTGCCGTGGCCTTTAAATTTGCCGCATCACAAGTGCAAACCACATTACTCGATATTGAAATTCAAGTGGGGCGAACAGGCGTGCTGACGCCGGTGGGTATTTTAGAACCGGCCAATGTGGGTGGAGTTATGGTCAGTCGTGCCACCCTACATAATGAAGACGAAATACAGGCCAAAGATGTACGCATTGGCGATACGGTGATTATCCAACGCGCCGGAGATGTGATTCCCGAAATTGTAGGCCCTGTGTTACCCTTGCGCCCAGAAGAAGCAAAGCCCTATAGCTTCCCCCATCATTGCCCTGTATGCCATGAAGCCGCAACCCGCGAACAAGGCCAAGCCGCGTGGCGTTGTCAAAATATATCTTGTCCAGCAATGCTTTTGCAAAGCATTAAGCATTTTGTCAGCAAAGGCGGGCTTGATATTCAAGGCATAGGTCAAAAATGGATTGAAAAATTGGTGCTGGAAGGTGTCGTAAAAAATCCTGCCGACCTCTTTCGTCTTCGTGTGGAAGACCTGTTGCAATTTGAACGTATGGGAGAAGTGCTGGCACAAAAGTTTGTGGACGCTTTCCAAAATGCCAAAACAAAAGTAACCTTGCCTCGTTTTATCAATGCCTTAGGTATACGGCATGTGGGTGAACAAACAGCAAAAGTGCTGGCAAAGCACTATGAAAGCATGGAAGCCCTTGGCAAAGCAAGCCTTGAAGAGCTTATGACCCTACCAGACATAGGCCCTGAAGTTGCCGCATCTATACGTAATTATTTTCAAAACGAAAGCAATGGAAAACTTTTGCAAAACTTTGCAGATTTAGATATACAACCTATACGTGCCGCAACGACTCTCAACGCAGATGTTGAAGAAGTACGCTCTGAGTTTTTTGGTAAAAAAATTCTTTTTACCGGTACCTTACAAATGCCTCGCCATGAGGCCGCCAAATTGGCCGAAGAAGCCGGTGCAG
Source organism: uncultured Desulfovibrionaceae bacterium (assembly GCA_964369395.1). Taxonomy (GTDB): domain Bacteria; phylum Desulfobacterota; class Desulfovibrionia; order Desulfovibrionales; family Desulfovibrionaceae; genus CAYJAD01. Next base: position 4,961 of record CAYJHX010000045.1, on the reverse strand, counting down.
AAATAGCAAACAGCGTTACTAAAAAGCTTGATTATTTGGTGGCTGGTGAAAAAGCAGGCTCAAAACTGGACAAGGCGCAAAAGCTTGGCATTGCTATTTTAAGCGAAGAAGAGTTCTTAAAAAAATGCCAAAAAACGGCACAAACTTCTGTGGAAAATACCGAAGACAGTAGCCCACAGCAAAGAAGTGTTACAAGCAACGAACAAGGTTCATTATTATAATTACACGAAAAAGGATTGATTATGACCACACCTATCATCATTACTGGCGCTTGCGGACGTATGGGCAAAACGCTTATAGACATTGTACAAAATGACCCCGAATGCCAATTGGTAGGCTTGCTCGAACACAAAGATTATGCACACAATGCCGGCAATACCCCTTGCACTGTTTCCACCAATCCCGAAGAATTGCTAGCCTTGCATCCTGGCGCTGCCATTATTGACTTTACCGCCCCCGAAGCTACCTTGGCTTTAGCCGAAGTAACCAGCAAAATAGGAAATCCCTTAGTTATTGGCACCACAGGCTTAAATGAAGCACAAAAAAACAATTTAGAAGCTTTTGCTCAAAAAAGCCCTATTTTTTGGGCGCCCAATATGAGCATTGGTGTTAATGTGCTTTTGAAAATCTTACCAGATTTGGTAGCGTATTTGGGCGAAGATTACGACATGGAAATGGTAGAGCTGCACCATAACCGCAAAAAAGACTCTCCTTCCGGCACCGCTTTAAAACTCGCCGAATGTTTGGTAGAGGCACGCAATTGGGCTTTAAAAGACGTGGCCTGCTATCACCGCGAGGGCATTATTGGGGAGCGGCCCAAAAAAGAAATGGGCATACAAACCATTCGCGGTGGTGATGTGGTGGGCGTACATACCATGTATTTCATGGGCCCGGGGGAGCGCATTGAAGTAACCCACCAAGCCCATTCACGCGAGACCTTTGCACAAGGCGCGGTGCGTGCGGCAAAATGGCTCAGTAAACAACAAGCGGGCAAGCTCTTTACCATGCAAGATATTTTCTAGAATTTTTCTTGAAAAAAATTTCTCTTTTGTATAGGATAAAGGGGAAGCGTTTTTCTTAACCAAAAGAAATATGCGAATTCTCCTTTTCCTTCTACAAACTTAGAGAAACGTAAAAGGCTTTTAGAGGTAAACCATGCCACAAGTAGCAGCACGAATAAGTAGCGACCAAGAACGTTGGCTCAAAGACTATTTCCGCACCAAAAGTGCCGGAGCAGAATTTATATTGCCTTGGGCTGTAGATACTTTTTTTCGCGCTATTTCCAGCATAAAAACGACCTTTAGCCCCCCAGAGCTTAAAACCATTGTAGAAGCACATAAAGATCTCAAATTGCTTCCCGATCATACGCGTTTATCCTATTTGCAATTGCGCGTTATGGATGCCTGTGATGTGGGCAATATCCATATAAAACACGGCGCAGGCAAAGCCCCTCTTGAAGCCAAAATCAAGCACCTTGACGATACGCAAGCTACCGCTCTTATGGTTTGGGCCTCGGCTTTTTGGGTAAGCAAAAATTGCTCTGCGGACAGTTTAGACGAATACATAAAAGCGTATTAAGAACACGCTAGTTAAATACGTTTTGCCCTCTAACTGAGTCAGACTTTCTTATATAAGGCTGCACGCATATCGAAATGCTATGCCCCGTAGCAAAACTCGCCTTCCTTGTTAGAGAGTAAAAAAGCTCGTACATCAGCATTGGCTTAACAGTCTCAATAGTCCCAACGGCGCCAACGTAGCTTTTCATACCCTGTTTATGCCTCTTTGGTGATACACTTTTTTTTGTGTACTTTTACAACGTCTTCATTCGAGGCTTGTCGTGAGTTCGGTATCCCAAAGCACTAATATGCTGCACACTCCTGTGGTGCTTTTATTTTTCCGCTACAGCGTTCCTTGGACGCTTTCTTTTCTTCTGCTTTCTTCTGCCGGTGTTGTAGACGGGTACTTTGTGGGCCGCTATGTAGGCTCTTTAGCGCTGGCTTCTATCAATATTATTTGGCCCATATATTCTTTTATCATGGGCATAGGCGTTGCCCTTGCTTCCGGAGGCGGCGTACGTTGTGCGGCCTATTTAGGTACTGGCAATGACGAGGCCGCCAAAGCCGTATATACAAAAGTTATGCTTTGTGGCTTTCTTTTCAGTCTTGCCTTTAGTATTCCCCTCTTTTTTTATGCGTCCGAAGTGGCACGCCTTTTAGGCGCCGATGAGACGCTTTTACCCTATTGCGTTGAATATCTTGAAATTGCAAGTTTTTTCATGCCTCCTCTCATGGTAGGCTTTGTCTGGACATATTTCTTGCGCGTTGACGAGCGCCCCACCTTGGCCTCTACGGGCATGGCCTGCACAGCCATAGTGAATATTGTTCTGGACTATATCTTCATTGCGCACTTTTCCATGGGGGTAAAAGGCTCTGCTCTAGCCACAGGCATTGCCTACACTTTTGCCCTTGTACTCTACATAAGAGGCTACCTGTACAGCAAGAAACCTCGCCGCCTCTCCTTCACCAAAGCCGTAGGATCGTGGCTTGAAATTTTTCAAAGCATTTGGAATGGCATTTCAGAAATGATTAACGAAATGTCTTCCGGTTTTGTGCTTATTCTCATCAATATCACCGTTATCAAACTTATCGGCCCTTATGGAGTAGCCGCATTTACCGTTATCAGCTACCTTAATTGGCTCTGCCTCATGCTGTGTTACGGTTTTAGCGATTCTTTAAGTCCTCTGGTAAGCGCTAATCACGCCTGCCAACTCCACAGGCGTACGCAATCCTTACTTATTTGCGGTATGAGCATAACCTTTAGCATAGGCTTTCTTTGCTTTTTAGCCATGACGTTTTATCCCATGGAGCTTATTACTATCTTTGTCAGCGATAATGAGGATACTATTGATTTAGCCCTTAATTTTATGAATATCTGCCGCTTTATGTTTCTTTTTTGCGGTGCTAATATTATTATTTCGGCCTATTTTACAGGTTTACTCAAAGCAGGCGCATCAGCTTTAGTGGCTATTTTACGCACCCTTATCCTACCCGTTCTTTTTATTTGGCTTTTGCCGCAATTTATGCAATACCAAGGGGTAGCCTTGGCTCTGCCGCTCAGCGAGGGCCTCACGCTTATTGTGGCCATCTACCTATTACTCAAGTTACAACCCGTAGATACAAAGCACAAAAAACAATAACAAATACGTGACCGTCGCACATATAAACACGACAACGAGGGAAATATGAAAATAAAAACTCCTATTACTGCCATAGCTATATTTTTTGCAATTGCTTTGACAACCATCGCCCAAGCACAACCCTTTCATATTGAAAACACCACAAATCATGCCGTTCGCGTGGCAGTAGCGTATCAAAGTGGCAATGGCATGGTGTACGAAGGTTGGTATGCTGTAAATCCTAAAGCAAAAGCCACTTTTGATGTACCCAATACCACAGAAAACATGGCATGGTATGCCGAATCTGCCGAAGGCTATTTTTGGGGCGGTGACGAAAGCAATGCCACCGATATGACAGTGACCATTGTACCGGAGAATTTTAAAGTCACAGGCAATACCAGCCCTAAAGGAAAAACACGTCAAGCCCGCTTTAAAAACATCCCCCTCTCCATGGGAGCCTATCACGTACGCATTACAGATTAGATGACAATAGCAGCGCAAAAACCACGAAGTGGGGTTTGTCACCAAACTAAAAAGGCCTGAAAAAAACTTCAGGCCTTTTTAGTTTGGTGTAAGCATAGTATATATTCGCAAGGGGAGGAAGGAAAACCTTTTGCTAGCGCCAAAAAGGCTTTCCTTCCTCCCCCTGCACCCCCTCCATCCTTTCCAAAACGCGCCACTTATCCTACGGGCAACACGGGTGACACGGATGGCACGGGGCAGCAAAGCCGTTTGCGTTTGCAAAACACGGGCTACTACGCAAATCAAGAGTAAAGCATACTCTTCTGATACATGACTGGAACAAAAAGCAAGCTTAACGAAGTAGCTTGCCCCTTTTCAGCCGACTGCTTGTTTTTGATGAACTACTACGGTGTAACAATAAGCACCTCATCCTTCCCGTCTTTTTCTGTTACCAACACATTTACGTGTTCATGTACTTGCGTATCTACCTTGCAACCTACATAGTTAGCCTCAATGGGCAGCTCTCTATGGCCTCTATCGACCAAAACCAGTAATTCTACTTTTTTAGGCCGACCATAGTCTAATAAAGCCTCTAATGCTGCCCGAATGGTGCGCCCCGTATACAGCACGTCGTCCACAAGCACTATGGTCATACCATCCACAGCATGCACAATATTTGATTGACCAATATGCGGCTTAGCATCAAGACTTGTCCAGTCATCGCGGTATAAGTTAATATCCAGCGTACCCATGGCCAGCTTTTTTCCTGTGCGCGCTTGTAACAGAGTATGTAAACGCTGCGCTAGGTCTGCACCGCGCCTTTGTATGCCCACAAGCATAACATTTTCACAAGAGCCATGGCGCTCAACAATTTGAACTGTCAAATTTTCTAACGTGGTTGCAAAAGCATCCGCCTGCAATACTGTTTTATTTTTCATAATTACCTATAACAACCTGTTGCAAAAGTCTGTTTCAAAAAAATTTTTGATAAAATACCATTTTTATTATCTTCCTGCAGGCTGTTAAACAAGTGTAAGATACGAGAAAGACTATTTTTTTTGCGAAGGAAGTCCGACTCAACGGGCGGCGAAGCCGTTTGCGTTTGCAAGGCACGTGCAACTACGCAAATCAAGAGCAAAGCGTACTCTTCTGATACTCGACCGGAGCAAAAAACAAGTCTGCCAAAGTAGATTACACTTTCTTAACAGTCTGATAAGCCTCTCCAAGGCACAAACCAATAGTAAGAAACAAGCTTATAAGAAATTGCTTTAATTGTGAAGTACAAAAAGCCAAATTTATACCATTGACAAATGTCTTTTAGATG
>CAYJHX010000044.1:0-9937 GCA_964369395.1 uncultured Desulfovibrionaceae bacterium | reverse complement strand
TTTAGCACGGTTGGCAGAGGCTTACAGTTTGGAGCTGGGGGAGGTGTTGCGAAAGGGGTAACAGGCAAATAAAGCAGCAAGTCTTTACTTTCTTTGTATTATGAGGTACCAAGAAAAATGCTTGTGTTACCTTTTACTTCACATCAACCTACGAGGACTATTATGAAAACAAAACGTTATGCTGCATGTTTTTTGTTTGTATTCCTTTTAGTACCATTCATATCTCAAGCTCATGCAACAAGTATTGTGTATGATGAAGTTATCTTCGAACCGGTGAAAATTACAACAATTGAAGGGCGATTTTTCCTCGAAATACACAGCCTTGATGGCAACATGTATGAAATACCATTTGAAGATTATAATTCTTTAAAAGCAAAGATAAAACAAGCTCTACAAGAAACTAATGACAAGAAAAAACACATTGCCTTCTATTTAAAATTAGGAACAATTGTTGACGTATCATCGTTTTATAAAGAAGACGTTCATATTTTCAGTGATTATGCGGAAACAAAGACGTACTATGCCATATCTGCAAGCTTTATGAATGCCGATGTCAGATTAAGGCTTAAAGTCACCAAAGAAGAAAATCCATTATCATACAAAATATCTGAGAAGTTTCTCGAAGAACGTGCTGAAGCGCATGTGTATTTCGACAATGATGGTGAGCTCATTGGCATAACCAAAATACACTTTGAAAGTCAATAACGCTTATACTAAAATACATATATCCAGCCATGCTGAAGCATGGTTGGATATATGTAAAGTCTACAGCTTATAATCCATTAATACTACTCAAACATATTGCTAAAAAGCATTAAAATGCATCAAAAAAGTTCATGCTAAATTCAACGCCGAAGCCAAATCTTGGCAAGAGTCTCCTTCGTAAAACTCCTTTCTTGTAAATAATCAACCCTACCCTCATGTACCTTTGACAGTAAAGAAGGGGCATGATATTTTCACCATATACAAGATGTCTGATATAATTTCTTAACATATGGGAAAACCATGAAAAACACCAAGAAAGATACAAAAAAGAAAGCACAAAGTTTTGAGCAAGCCCTCTGGGATACTGCCGTAAAGTTGCGCGGCAAGGTAGAATCCTCAGAATATAAGCATATTGTGCTTTCTTTGGTATTTTTAAAATTTGTCAGTGATAAGTTTGAACAGCGCCGCCAAGTGCTCATGGCTGAAGGCAAGGAAGCCTTTGTGGACATGGATGTTTTCTATCAGCAGGAAAATGTTTTCTACTTGCCCGAAGAGGCTCGTTGGTCATTTATAAAATCCCATGCCAAGCAAGATAATATTGCCGTGCTCATAGATACGGCTCTTTCCACCATAGAAAAGCGCAATCCCTCCCTCGCCGGCGCCCTGCCGGACAATTACTTTTCCCGCCAAGATTTAGAGGTAAAGAAGCTGGCCTCGCTCATAGATACGGTGGACAATATCAAGACGCTGGCGCAAGAAGAAGGCGTGCTTTCAGAAGAAGACATCATAGGCCGCGTGTATGAATATTTTCTTGGAAATTTTGCCTCTGCTGAGGGCAAGGGCGGCGGCGAATTTTACACGCCCAAATGCGTAGTAAATTTGCTGGTGCAAATGATTGAGCCGCACCAAGGCAAGATTTATGACCCTTGCTGTGGTTCCGGCGGTATGTTTGTGCAGTCCGCCGCCTTTGTGAACAGCCATAAGGGTAATAGAAAGGATATTTCCATCTATGGGCAGGAGCTCACCGCCACCACCTATAAGCTTGCCAAGATGAACCTTGCCATACGTGGTCTTGCCGCCAACCTTGGTGAAAAGCCCGCCGATACTTTTTTTCAAGACCAACACCCTACCCTCAAGGCCGATTATATTCTGGCTAATCCGCCCTTTAATCTTAAAGATTGGCGCGGTGAAAAGGAGCTGGAAAACGACGCCCGCTTTGCCGGCTATACCACGCCGCCCGTGGGCAATGCCAACTATGCGTGGATATTGCATATGCTTTCAAAGCTCAGCGTGGAAGGCACAGCAGGCTTTGTGCTGGCCAATGGCGCCATGAGCTCCAATACCGGCGGTGAGGGGCACATACGCCAACAGCTCATAGAAAACGATGTGGTAGACTGCATGATAGCCCTACCGGGGCAACTCTTTTATACCACGCAAATTCCTGCATGTTTGTGGTTTTTAAGTAAGAATAAGCATGGCAATGGCAGCAAGGGGCACAGAGCACGCCAAGGGGAAGTACTCTTTATAGATGCGCGAGAAATGGGCTCCATGATAAGCCGCACCAATAAAGAACTGAGCGAAGCAGACATAGCCCGCATTGCCGCCACCTATCACGCATGGCGCGCGGCAGACAGCACAGAGCACGCCGCCTATGCCGACGTGGCGGGCTATTGTAAAAGCGCTACCTTGGAAAACATAGCCAAGAATGACTTTGTGCTGACCCCAGGGCGCTATGTGGGCATTAAAGCTGTAGAAGAGGACGGCGAGGCCTTTCAAGATAAAATGCAGAGACTTACGGCGGAGCTGGGAGAACTTTTCACCAAGTCCGACGCCTTACAGCTAGAGGTGAAGAAGAATTTGGCATCGTTAGGTTTTAAAATATAGAGGCAAACATGCACACCATCAGTACAGAATATTTAGACAAATGTCTTCGTACCCTAGAGATGTCTTATACACTCATTAAGCAGGCTGAAAAGGGCTCTGTGGAATACGAAATGTATAGAAATGCCTTAGTGAAGGGCTTTGAAATGACCTTAGAACAAAGTGGTAAGCTCTTGCGTAAGCGTCTTGTGCCCTATTTTGCCTCCAAAAAGGCCGTGGATGCCCTCAATTATAAAGATGTCTTCCGCGCCGCCCATAAACATTCCTTACTGGACGAAGAAAGCCTTTTACGCTGGTTTGCCTATAGGGATAATCGCAACAACACCGCCCATGATTATGGCGTGAGCTTTGCCGAGCAAACACTAGCCCTTATGGATGATTTCATTGCCGATGTGCTCACATTGCAAAAGGTTATACAACATGCCTAAGCTGTACATTAAACCGCAATATGTAAAAATGTTGCAAGATATTTTTACGGAACATTGCCCCCACGCCACCGTATGGGCTTATGGTAGCCGCGTCAATGGCACTGCGCAAACGGCTCATGACGGCAGCGACCTTGACCTTGCCGTGGAAGGCTTAGAACTTTGCGAAACAGATATTTATGAGCTACGCCATAGGGTGAAAGACAGCAACATACCATTTTTAGTGGATATTTTTGACATGCCCAAACTGCCCCAAAGCTTTCAAGAGGACATAGTGAAAACGCGTGTAGAGATTTTCCCAAATTTTGGGGGTGAGTATGTGTAAGTGGGAGAAGGTGAAGCTGGGGGATGTGGTTGATTTTCACAACCATAAACGAGTTCCACTAAGCTCGTTGCAAAGAGAAAAACGAAAAGGGCAATATCCCTATTATGGAGCATCAGGTATTATTGACTATTTAGATGACTATATATTTGATGGAAAATATCTTTTGATTTCAGAAGATGGTGAAAATCTCCGCTCAAGAAAAACAGAAATTGCTTTTTTTGCTAAAAGTAAATTTTGGGTAAATAATCATGCACATATAGTAACAGCAAGAGAAAATTTAGATATAGATTTCTTATACTACTATATTAAAATATTAAATATATCTCCTTATATTACAGGCGCAGTGCAGCCAAAGCTTAACAAAGCAAGTCTTGAAAATATAGAACTCCCCCTCCCCCCACTAAAAGAGCAAAAACGTATTGCCGCCATTTTGTCCGCACTGGATGACAAAATAGAAGTAAATAATCAAATTAATAAAAATCTTGAAGAGCAAGCACAGGCTATCTTTAAATCTTGGTTTGTTGACTTTGACCCCTTTGGTGGTGTTATGCCCAGTGATTGGAAAGAGAGCACGCTTGGGGATGTTTGTGAAATTTCTTCAAGTAAGAGGATTTTTGCAAAAGAATACCAAGAAGATGGAGTTCCTTTTTATAGGGGAAAGGAAATCATTGAAAAATCAAAAAATATTTATATATCAACAACTTTATATATTTCAGAACAACGATTTAATGAAATTAAAGAAAAATATGGAGTTCCCCTAGTAGGTGATATTTTAATAACAGCGGTTGGTACATTAGGTGCGCTTTTTTATGTAGGCAATGAGAATTTTTACTTCAAAGATGGAAACATCATTTGGCTTAAAAATTTCAAAGAGTTAAATTCAATCTTTATATATTTTTTAATGAAGAACACTCAATTTAAGAATTTTATAAAATCTATAACAATTGGCTCTACTCAGCAAGCTTTAACCATAGAATCGCTTAAGAAATTTCCTTTTTTTGTTCCCAAAAATGAAGATAGCAAAGAAATAATTTCACTATTACACTCAATACATTCTAAAGTCGAATGCAACAATAGTTATAATGCACATATAAAACAAATCCGAGATACCTTACTACCAAAACTTATGAATGGTGAAATCAATGCTTGACACATGGCACAATAAAGAGATTTTACATGGTATATCCGCTGCCATATACGAGCATGCAGCAAAAGTAAGCGACGAGCGCATGTTCTGGATTGGTGTAGTTAGTGCGATTGCTTCTTTCTCCGCTGTTTGCGTTGCACTTATTATTAGTAATAGACAATTAAAACAGCAAATTGACATATCATTTTTTAAAGAACGTACAGAATTATATAGTTTTTTGCAAAAGCTTTGTTATTTTGGATCACAACAAAAAATAATTTTAGAAAAATATTAAGTAGTTGAAAGCACCAATAAAAATATGAAAATAGCGATATGGTTAAAAATATTTCCTAAGCTTCTTAAATTTACTCCACTTTTGAAAATACAAAGAAATTTTGAAGATGCATATAAGAATAAACACGAGACTTTAAAAGAAAATTTATCAAAAGAAAATATTAGTAATGTTAAAAAAATAATAGCAAGTATTGAGTATGTAAATGCTGCGGGGAACGATTTTGACAGGCGATATGAAGATTGCCACATTGAATTGATAAACACGCTTAGTAAAATAATACAAATTGTTTGGTTATTTAAACTGAATAAAAAAAATTTACGCGCGTTAAAAAACATCCATGATAGGCTACAAAATAGCTTTCGAGATATTGATAATGAAGCTGTGACTGCAACAGAATATAAAGAAAAAATATTACAATTGTGTTCAGACCTTGAACAGTTAAACATCTGGAATGATATAAGAAAGCATATTGACCTTATAGGGGGATACAAAGAATAGGAAATGTAAAAAAGTTGAATGTTTTACAATGAACGTACTAAAGGTTAATTTTATTTGTAGATGGACTAAAAGGGCTGTACGTTTCATCCGTAAACATATGAATAACTAGAATAAATGCAACATATTAACAAAAAAAGGACGTACTATGCCAACATTAAGTATATTTTTTGGAATCATTATAAAAATGTATCGCGAACTAGGCGGTAAACACAACTTACCGCATCTTCACGCTGAATACCAAGATTTTGAAGCTGTCATTACCTTCGAGGGAGAGGTTTTAGAAGGTTCTCTTCCGCCTAAAAAAATGAAGCTTGTGCAAGCTTGGATTGAAATTCGCAAAGAAGACTTAGAAGCCAACTGGAAACTTTTGAGCGAAGGCCAAGAAACTTTTAGAATTGACCCCTTACGTTAAAAAAGAATTACCTTATGCTCCAACCTAAAATACTGCAAGTACAAGCTTTAGATGATTATAAGCTCTTACTTACCTATGAAACCAAGGAAGAGAAAATTTTTGACGTAAGTCCCTATATTTCTGGAGACTGGTTTGGAAAATTACAAGACCCTCAATATTTTAAAACGGTGCATATATGCGGCTCTTCCATCGCATGGGCAGGAGGGCAAGATATAGCACCGCATGAATTATACGAAAAATCTGTTTATAGTGCGACTACCTAAAATGCCTCCTGTCATAATATCAATACGGGATTATAGATTCTTTGAAAAAACAATTAGCCAATGAAATGTAGTTTCTTTAGAGGTACACCATGAGCCAAGAACTAGCCACTTCGCTTACGGCAAGAGAAAATATTTTGCAGAATGAGCAAACTTTACAGGAACTTGAAAATGTGCTCCCCTTAAACTCTGATGCCCCTTTCAGTAAAGAAGATATGGCGCAAACCTTAGCCATTGAAGCGAGTATCATAGATGCCTATGTAACGCGATATGGTAATGAATTGTGTTCCAGTGGCTATCAACCGCTAGGCGGAAATGTTCTTGAGGAAACGTTCTCTTTCCGCGCCTTTATAAACCTTGCCATGCTTGTGGTGGAAAGCGAACAGGCCAGAAAAATTCGTAATCAAATTTTTGATGTTGCAATAGGTGTGGTGGCACGTATGCAAGGCGGTTATGCAGATTTTAACGCTACAGAGCAGTTTATTACGCAGAACACTATTGCTAAGGCCTCCACAAGCAATTTTAATGATTTTTTACAAAGTATAGTAAATGAAAAAGAAACTTTAAACGTCTTTAAACGACTGAGTAAACGCTGATATATCAACCTTCTTTCAAAAATAAATCAAAATATGAACAAGGTGAGTCACCATGTCCCTATCCTTTTCCGAAGCAAAGCTTGAGCAGTACATCATAGGCCTTTTACAAAGTAAGGGCTATGCGCATCATGAAGGAAAGGACATTGCCAGAGCCGATAAAGAAGATGTGCTTATCCGCGCCGATATAGAGGCGTATTTACAGGCAGCTTATGCCCATGAAGGTATTAGCCAAGGGGAAATAGACAGTATATTGCGTGAACTTGACGCCTATTCTGCCTTGGATGTGTACGCCTCCAACAGAAATTTTTGCACGCGCCTTGCCAATGGTTTTTTACTCAAGCGTGAAGATAGAAGTCAAAAAGATCTTTACATTCAGCTATTCAGTACAGAAGAGCCTAAAAAAAATATATATAAGCTGGTAAATCAGCTAGAAATTAAAGGCCGCCTTGCCGGTGAAGGCGTGCAAACGCGCATTCCCGATGCCATTTTGTATATCAATGGTTTTCCCTTGGTACTCTTTGAATTTAAAAGCACCGTGCGTGAAGAGGCCACCATTCACGATGCTTTCTTGCAAGTCACCAAGCGCTACCGCCGCGACATACCCAAGCTTTTCATCTATAATGCCCTGTGCGTACTCAGCGACGGCGTCAATAGCGTTATGGGCAATGCCTTTGCCCCCTATGAATATTTTGCTGCGTGGCGCAAGGTCACGGGGGATGAATCCGTGGAAAAGCAAGGGCTGGACTCTTTGCAAACCATCATTGACGGACTGTTTCAGCAAGAACGCTTATTGGATGTGCTGAAAAATTTCATCTACTTTCCCGACGCAAGCCATCAAGAAATCAAAATTTGTTGCCGCTATCCACAGTATTATGCCGCCAATAAACTCTTTGCTCGTATAAAAGAAGCCCTTAAACCCACAGGCGACGGCAAAGGGGGCACGTATTTTGGCGCCACAGGCTGCGGTAAGAGCTTTACCATGCTCTTTTTAAGCCGCTTGCTCATGAAAAGTGTGGAGCTTGCCAGCCCCAGCATTGTGCTTATTACCGACAGAATAGACCTTGATGAGCAGCTCACCAAGGAATTTGTCAAAGCCAAGACCTATATTGGCGATGATTGCATTCAGGCGGTGGAAAGCCGTGAGGATTTGGCAAAAAAATTACGTGGGCGCAATAGCGGCGGTGTATTTCTTACCACCATTCACAAATTTACCGAGGCGCTGGGGCTGCTCTCCGACCGCTGCAATATTGTGTGCATTGCCGATGAGGCTCACCGTAGCCAAGTAAACCTTGAGCAGAAAATCCGCGTGGATAGCCAAAAAGGAACACTGAGCAAAACCTATGGCCTTGCCAAATATCTGCACGATTCCTTACCCAATGCCACCTATGTGGGCTTTACCGGCACGCCCATTGACGCCACGCTGGCGGTATTTGGCGACCTTGTGGACAGCTACACCATGACAGAATCGGTCAATGATGGCATCACCGTGCGTATTGTCTATGAAGGGCGCGCGGCAAAGGTCTTTCTGGATACGGACAAAGCCAAGGAAATTGACGCCTATTACCAAGAATGCCTCGCCGCCGGTGCCAATGAATATCAGGTGGAAGAAAGCAAACGCGCTTCCGCCTCCATGCGGGCTATTTTTAGTGATCCTAAACGCATTGCCGCCATAGCAGAAGACTTTGTGGCTCATTACGAAACACGTGTGGCAGAAGGTTCCACCGTGCGTGGCAAAGCGCTCTTTGTGTGTTATGCTCGTGACATAGCCTATCTTTTTTATACGGAGCTAAAGCGTATACGCCCCCAATGGTTTGAGGTGCTGCCTCACGCAGAAGATGTGGTAGAAGATGTGAACGTAAGCGCCTTATGCCCTGCGGATAAAGACGCCATCATTCCCTCAGAGCGTGTGCATATGGTTATGTCACGCAGTAAGGATGATGACGCAGATTTGTACGCCTTGCTGGGTACACGCGAGCACAAGAAAAGCTTAGATGAGCAATTTAAGAATGACTTTTCGAACTTCAAAATTGCCATTGTGGTGGATATGTGGCTCACAGGCTTTGACGTGCCAAGCCTTGATACCATTTATATTGATAAGCCTTTGCAAAGGCATTCGCTTATCCAAACCATTTCACGCGTGAACCGCACCTATGAGGGTAAGTCCAAAGGGCTGGTGGTGGATTATATCGGCATCAAAAAGCAAATGAACCTTGCACTAGCGCAATATTCCAAGGGCGAAGGGGTGAATTTTGAAGATATTGATTTTTCCATCAAGGAAGTAAAAGACCATCTTGACCTCTTGGCTAAGCTGTTTCATGGCTTTGATACGGCTCCGTATTTCAGCGGTACGCCAGAAAAGCAATTTGCCTGCTTAAATACGGCGGCAGAATATATCCTTGCCATCAAAGCGCGGGAAACGCAGTTTATGGGGCTGGCGAAACGCTTACGAGCTGCCTATGATGTGTGCTGTGCCGATGACAGACTCAGCCATAAAGAGCGCGATTATGTGCATTTTTATATGGCAGTGCGCTCCATTGTGTTTAAGCTTACCAAGGGCGATGCCCCCGACACGGCGCAAATGAATAAGCGCGTACAAGAAATGATTGAAGAATCCCTGCGTGCGGAAGGCGTGGAATGCCTGTACAAAGTGGGTGACGAAAATGCAGAACACAATGCCGCTGTAGATATTTTTGATGATGACTATCTGGCGCGGCTTGATAAAATCAAATTGCCCAATACCAAGATTATGCTCTTGCAAAAGCTCTTGCAAAAGGCCATCAGTGAACTACAAAAAAAGAATAAATTACAAGCAACTATCTTCTCAGAAAAGCTTGCAAGCCTTGTGAGCAAGTACAATGAGCGCAAGGAAAATGACGTGCTCAAGGGCGAAGAATTTGAACCCTTTACAGATTATTTGCTAGATTTATGTATGCAAATCAAAGAAGAAATGGCTAAAGACGCCGATTTTGAAGGGCAAGCCTTCTATGACATCCTTGTACATATGGCAGAGAAATATGATTTTGCCTATCCTGATGAGAAAATGCGTGAGCTTGCTGTAAAAATAAAAGCCATCGTAGAAGATAAATCCAAATATCCGGACTGGAGCCAAAGACTTGATATAAAAGCTGAACTCAAAGCAGATATTATCATCCTCCTAGCTACCTACGGCTACCCGCCTGTGGCCCATGATGAAGTGTACATGGGCGTACTGGAGCAAGCGCAGAATTACAAGAAGCATTTGTAGAAGGATTTCCTCAAAAAATTACTCTTCTTCGCTAACTTGTTGCGCTGATTCTGCTTCTTCGGTTTGAGCTATACTTTGCTCTGCAAGCGCCTGTTTATGAAAATATGCAAATTGGTTTGCTATACGAATTTCAGATGGGCTTTCTTCATTTGTCGTTGCTTCCGAATAAT
>CAYJHX010000043.1:0-9985 GCA_964369395.1 uncultured Desulfovibrionaceae bacterium | reverse complement strand
TAAGCGAAGCAGAAAAAGTGGCGGCAGAAAAACTTGTGGCACAATACGGCGGCAAATAAGCTGTAGGTATATTTTTAAAAAAAGCTCTTGGTACGCCAAGAGCTTTTTTTTGTAGAAAAAAAGAATCACCAGCTAGGCTGGTGGTTTCTTACTTGTGGGAAATAACATAACGTACAAGTATTGCGTTGCAAACAACACTAGTAATAAAAAGAATGAAGCTTCTGCGCAATAACAACACCATATGCAGAGGTCTCTTGGTTTTGTACTATGCAAAGCTCTAAAAGTTACTATAAGTTATAATACTTAGATAGTATAACTTATTCGTGTTTTCAACGTAGCTTATTATAAAGGCTTTTGGAAAAGGGAGGTGGTTTGGGGGAGGGAAAAACTTTTTCCGTTTGGAAAAGGTTTTTCCCTCCCCCAAGTTATTTTACTTGATTAGCTTGCTAAAAAGGCGGTGTAGGCTTCTACGGTGGCCCAAAGGTCGGCACAAGAAGAAAGCTCAAAGGGGCTGTGCATAGATAATACAGCAGGGCCACAATCGATGACTTGCATGCCATAGGCTGCAAGGAACAGCGCCACAGTACCACCACCACCAAGGTCTACTTTACCGCACTCTGCCATTTGCCACGGGATATTTTTGGCATTAAGTAGACCACGCATGAAGGCTACCAATTCGGCATCGGCATCACTGGCACCATACTTCCCACGAGAACCGGTAAATTTCGAAAATACAGGACCATAGCCTAGTAAAGCGGCATTTTGTTTTTCATGCACTTCTTGCCAATCAGGATCAAGGGCTGCGGCTACATCGGCAGAAAGCGCCTTAGTTTGTAAAAGAATATGTCCCAACTTGGCTTCTTTTTGCCAAGCTTCGCGGCAATCTTCTAGACAATATTGTAAAAAGCGAGAGCTGGCTCCTGTGGCTCCGTCAGAGCCGATTTCTTCTTTATCCCAAAGAATTAAGACCGTAGTATGCTCTGGTGCATCTACAGCAAGAAACGCTTCTAGAGCGGCAAAAACACAGATACGATCATCTTGACCGTATCCTCCCACCAACGCTTTGTCTAAGCCCACAAAGCGTGCAGGGCCGGCCGGCACCGCTTGTAATTCTGCAGAGATAAAGTCTTCTTCACAAATATTATATTTTTCATGCAAAATTTGTAATACATGGGCTTTAATGGCATCTTTTTCTTCGCTACCAGCAGCGTCTTTATCATCTTTTTTATTTTTTTCTTTCGCCTTGGGACTATGAGCCAAGATAATATTGAGTTTTTCTGCCTCAAAACCTTCACTGATAGTTTGTGTCACATGTTTTTGAGCCAAATGTGGTAATAAGTCGGCAATAGTAAAGACGGGTTCATCGGCTTCTTCGCCAAGAACAACGTTTACCGCAGTACCATCACTACGCACCACAACACCGTGCAAAGCCAAAGGACGGGCAAGCCATTGATATTTACGTATGCCACCATAATAATGTGTTTTTGCCTGTGCTACAGTGGGTTGTTCAATGAAGGGGCGTTGTTTAAAATCAAGACGTGGAGTATCAGTATGAGCGCTGATAAGGTGAACACCCTCTGTCAGCGGTAAACGACCTTTTTTCGCTACAAAAAGCGTTTTGTGGCGGAAGGGAAGCAAGGCAGAGTCAGCGTGCACCCCTTGTGTATAGCCCTGTTTTGTGAGCACTTCTAAGGCATAATCTACGGTTTCTCTTTCTGTTTTGCAACGGCTTAAAAAAGCTACATAGCGCTTGGCCAATTTCATGAGCTGCTTTTGTTCTTCAGCTGTGCTGGCATAGCGTTCCCAGCAATTTTGCGGCTTATAGGTGAGTGCATCTTTTTTCGTTTTTTTCATAGCTATATCCTTGTATTAGATTGGTTTTTCTGTAAGAGCTGTATGTAATACTTGCACAGCTTCCAGCATATCTTCATCTGTCAGCGTGCGTACATCAAGGCAAAAGGTATCTTCTTCTAGACGTCCTAAAAGTGGTGGTTCTGTGGCAAGAAGTTTTTGTTTCAATGTGGTGGAAGACATGTTCTTTGGCTGGATACAAACCAAGGTCGTGGCAAGATCTCTTTCTGGGAAAGAACCGCCACCCACTCTTGAAACATTGGCACAGAGACGAATAGTTATATAATCACTCAACTTTTCTTGTAAATGACTTTGCAATTGCTGTGCTCGCACAGCAAGCTCTTGCGCAGAGGCTGTAATCATGCGTAAAGTTGGAATATGTGTCAAAGCTTTTTCCGGCTCGGTATAAATACGTAAGGTGGCCTCTAGGGCAGCCAAGGTGCACTTATCACAACGCAAAGCTCTGTGTAATGGGTTACTACGCATACAATCTACATATTCTTTCGCGCCCACTATAATGCCTGCTTGTGGGCCGCCAAGTACTTTATCGCCGGAAAATGTCACCACATGCGCTCCGGCTTTTACTACGGTTTGTACTGTCGGTTCGTCGGGCAAGCCAAAGGAGCTTAAATCAAGCAGAGAACCACTGCCTAAATCTTCTATGACAGGAAGATTGTATTCTTGCCCAAGGGCCACCATTTCTGGTAGGGATACGTCTTTATGAAAACCCACAATGCGATAGTTAGAGGTGTGCACGCGTAATAAAGCTACCGTTTTTTCATTGATGGCATTGATATAATCCTTAGTATGCGTACGATTAGTGGTACCTACTTCGCGTAAAATAGCTCCGCTTTTTTCCATAACGTCAGGTATGCGGAAAGAACCGCCAATTTCTACCAACTGTCCTCGCGAAACAATAACTTCACCGCCTTTGCACAGCGCGTCTAAAGCCAGCAATACGGCGGCAGCATTATTATTCACCACCATGGCGGCTTCGGCGCCAGTAATTTGGCAAAGCAAATCTTCTACCAAGGCTTGTCGGCTTCCTCTTCCACCCGTTTCTAAATCAAGTTCTACATTACTATAGCCTTGAATGGCTTGTTCAATGGCTGTTACAGCAGCTTTTGCCAGCACAGAGCGCCCCATATTGGTATGAATAACCACGCCTGTACCGTTAAGGGTACGACGCATACGCGAGCGAGTTTGTTGTAAAACATAGGGAAGTAAACGCGGGTAGAGGGTATCAAGGTGTAGATTTTCCGCCACCATTTTTTTGCCATCTTTAATATCTTGACGGATGGCATTTAAAAAATTTTCTACAGCAGCGTGTAGTAGAGGGCGCGGTATATCTTGCAGCTTTGCTTCTTTTTTGAGCATGGATAAGCAACTGTCCATGGAAGGTAGGGCGCGAAATAATGTATTCATAAAACCTCACAAGGGCATGACATTTTTTGTGTAAAGATAATGGGGATATGTTTCATAAAATTCGCCTAAAAGATACAACGAACCACATACAAGCACAGGGCCTTGTTTTTGAGCATTGTGTACTATATGCGTACGCGCATAGCTGAGAGCTTCATGTATATTTTTAAAATTTTGAGCCGTATTTCCCAAAAATTGTACAAACTCTTGTCTTTGTTCCAAGCTTAAGGCGCGTTCGTTATGTTCTAAACCTGTAATCAGTAACGGGCAATGCTGGCAAAGTCTATGTAAATTTTGCAGATGCATGCGCATGAGCTCTTGATCTTTGTCAGCAAGACAAGAAAAGATAATGGCTGAAGGTTTGGGCTCACATGTTTGTACAAAATCTACAAGCTTTTGCAAGCCCGCTTCATTGTGGGCGCCATCTAAAAGAAGTGTGGAAGGTAAGGTCTTTTCTTGACAACAAATATACTGCAGACGACCAGCAATAAAGGCTTCTTCTAAAGCATATCGTGTTTTTTCTTCGTTTACAGGCACCTTTTTTTCTTGAGCAATGGCATGCCATGCCGTAAGAGCTAAAGCGGCATTTGCTTTTTGATGTGCCCCTAAAAGATGTATGGGCGGATGTGCGAGGGAATGCGTCGTATGCCTTTGCTGCGTAGGTAAAAGTTCAAGTTTTACTTTATGAAGAGGTGCATGACGGGAATTACATTTTTCTTCTATAATATTCATAACTTGAGGGCGTTGTTCTGCGGTAAAAACAGGTCGTTTGGAAACAATGGCTTCCGTTTTGTCTTGAGCAATAGCCTCGATATTCTTACCCAGCACATGTTCATGATCAATACTTATAGGGCTTATGCATAAGGCATGGCGCTGTAAAGCGGTGGTGGCATCGTAATGCCCGCCAAGTCCGGCTTCTATGATAGCTATATCTATGTTTTCTTTGCAAAAAGCTAACACAGCCATAACAGTAAGCAATTCAAAATAGGTTAAATTGGGGGCTTTATCATGTACTTCTTGAGCCAGAACCGGCCAGCGCTCTTCAGGAAGTGGAAGCCCGTTAATGCGAATACGCTCTTGAGGGCTTACAAAATGGGGAGAGGTAAAAAGCCCCGTGCGCAAACCATGCTCTCGGGCAAGACGTTCTAAAAATGTTGCCGTAGAGCCTTTTCCATTGGTGCCCACAACTTGTACGGCATAAAAAGGAAGTTGCGTCAATTGTAAACTATGTAAAGCTTTTTGAACTCTTTCTAGCCCAAGATCCATATGAAAAAGACCCAAAGTATCTAGAAATTGACAAAATTGTGCATATGTAGAAAATGTATTGTGCATGCCTCTTTATGCCAGAAGTTTTTCTTCTTGTCAGTAAAACACTTTAGGCAGATTCTTTTGCCCAAAAGTCCTTTTGCTTATATTGACAAGAATGAGCTCTTTAGCTATGTTTTTTTCATGTCGCAATGTCATTTTCATTTTAAAAACACAAAGTTTTCTTTCGATTCATGTAGAACACCTACATGGAATATTGGCGTTGCGCTTCTTTCTCAAGGCTTTACTTGACGCATAATGCGTGGGGGCAGGTTGTCCCTTAGCATTGTGGCAGGTTAGGCCCTTTTTTTCTTTTATCTGCTCGATGTTAAGCCCCCACAAGACGCACGTAAGGTGCGTTTTTTTTGTGCTTTACATAAAGAAGAAAAGGAAAAATTATGAAGGAAAAATTATGTCTGCAATACGCAAATACTCTCTAGAAAACTTCATTGTAGCCGGCATTGACGTGGGCTCTGTGGCGGCTAAAATTGTTCTTTATGACGTATTAGAAAAAAATATTGTCAGTAGCAGCATTGTACCCACGGGCTGGGCGCCACAAGAATCTGCACTCTTAGGTTTGCAAAATGCTTGTGCACAAGTGGATTTAGATATGCAAGCTATACCTTGCTCTGTGGGCACCGGTTATGGGCGCATAGCCTTACCCTTCACTAAAAAAACCGTAACGGAAATTTCTTGTCATGCGCGCGCGGCGGCTTACCTATACCCCGAAGCAGGGGTAGTGCTAGATATTGGCGGGCAAGATAGCAAGGCTATAGCCATAGATAAAGACGGCATGGTGCTTGATTTCGTTATGAACGATAAATGCGCTGCCGGAACAGGACGTTTTTTACAAGTGCTTGCTGGAATATTAGGTATTTCTCTAGATGAATTAAGCATAATGGCAAGCAAGGGAAAACCTGCGCTTATTTCTTCCATGTGTGCAGTCTTTGCTGAAAGTGAAATTGTAGGGCTTTTGGCACAAGGCACCAAACCAGAAGATGTGGCAGCAGGTGTTTTTGTTTCCATTGCCAAGCGTATGCGAGGTTTGAGTAGTCGCATTACGTGGCAGGGAAAGGGCATTTTTACTGGCGGTCTTGCCACAAGTTCGGCCTTTGCAGATATTTTATCTCAAGAACTTGGCATGGATATGATAGTTCCTCCCCATGCGCAATGCATGGGCGCTTTAGGGGCGGCGCTTTTTGCTGCAGACATAATAGATTCTTAAAATACAGTATATATACTTAATAAAGAGAAAAAAAGATGAAATGTACAAGCTTAGATAAAATTACGACGGTTTTTGAATATAATACCTTACGTTTACAAGAAGCAAAAGAAGCCGGACAAAAAGTTGTAGGACAATTTTGTTTGTACTCGCCTTCTGAAATAGCCTTGGCTGCCGGGGCCATTCCTGTTTCTTTGTGTGGTACCAAGAATGATTCCATTGCTACGGCAGAAACGGAATTGCCGCGTTCTTTGTGTCCGCTCATTAAAAGCTCTTACGGTTTTGCTTTGCAAAAGTCGTGTCCGTATCTTTCTGCCTCTGATATTGTAGTGGCCGATACCACCTGTGATGGCAAAAAGAAAATGTTTGAATATCTTGCAGAAAAGGTTCCTTTGATTCTTTTGCAATTGCCACAAGTTCAAGACGCTTCTGCCCTTGCCCAATGGCGAGAAGAGCTGGCTCAACTTATTAAACAATTTGAACAACGCTTTTCTTGTTGTATTACGGAAGACGATTTGCATCGTGCCATTGTGCTTATGAATAGAGAACGCCAAGCTTTGAAAAAAGTTATGGATTTAGCCAAACGCAAGCCGTCTCCCATTACGGGCATGGAATTGGTGGAGATTGGTTTTAAAACTTCGTATTTTCCCAATAAAGAAGACGCTATAGAATTGTTAGAAGACGTTGCTAAAGAAATGGGCGAATTGGCAGATGCTGGTCTTGTTTGTTACACAGAAAATACCGTACGTATTTTGTTGACGGGGGTGCCGGTGGGTATGGGCTCACATAAAGTAGTGCGCCTTATTGAAGAATGTGGAGCCAATGTCGTTTGTTTAGATAATTGCTCAGGTTATAAAAAAACACGCATTATGGTAGAAGAAGATGGAGATGCTCTTAGCGCCATTGCTAAAGCCTATTTACATGTTCCCTGTGCTGTTATGTCGCCTAATCCTCATCGATATACCACCTTACGCACCCTTACAGAAGAATTTTCTGTGGATGCCATTATCGATTTAACATGGCATGGTTGCCAAACCTATGATGTGGAATCTGGCCGCATTAAACCTTTTGTTCAACAAGAGCTAGGTAAACCCTTCTTACATTTAGAAACAGATTATTCCGAAACAGATACGGAACAATTAAAAGTGCGTATTGAGGCTTTTATTGAGATGGTCAATCAGAGAAAAGGGTAAGCAGAGAGTTCTATTTTTGATAGTTTTTGGAATTAAGATTCCTGCATAATTAAAAAATCATGGATTGCTTCGTCGCTATGCTCCTCGCAATGACTTGATATTACAACGAAAGTCATTGCGAGCGAAGCGAAGCAATCCATGTATTTCAGCAAGTTTAAGAATTGTGCAGGACTCTTGCCCATAAAAAAACTCCCTCTACACTTTATAGAGGGAGTTTTTTATGGGTAAATAAGAATAGATATTTACTTGTCGTTATTTGGTGCTTTGAATTTGCTGAATGGTGGGCAAGCTTTTTACCATTTGTAAAGCCATGCGCAATTGATTATCTTTTATAAGTCTTTCTTGTATTTCATTTTTCTTTGCATCTTCTTTTTGAGCTGCAGTAGTTGCGGTATCTGTCGTTTCTTTGCTGCTGTCTTTAGAATCTACCGAAGGTGCAAGTTGTTCTTTATCTTTAGGGGCCGTTTCAATGTGACGATCCAAATTTTCTTCACGCACGATGAAGCGTCTATTTTCGGCTTTTTTCAGATTTTCTTCACTTACAGGCTCAAAAGGAATTTCCATATCTGGCGTAATACCCTTAGCTTGAATGGTGCTGCCATTGGGGGTGTAATACAAGGCTATGGTTAATTTTAAGCCAGAACCGTCAGGAAGAGCAATAAGGTTTTGCACCGATCCCTTACCAAAGGTTTTCTCGCCCAAAATAAGTGCACGTTTATGATCGCGCAAGGCACCGGCCACAATTTCAGAAGCAGAAGCAGAGCCGGAATTTACGAGCACCACCATGGGGACAGTGACGTCGGTATTTTGTTTTTTGGCAGAGTATGTTCCTAAAGTCGTATTGTTACGCCCACGAATAGAAACAATATTGCCTTTGCTCAAAAAGATATCCGACACAAAGACAGCTTCATCCACAAGACCACCGGGGTTGTTGCGTAAATCAAGAACGATGCCTTTCATGCCTTTTTCTTCAGCTTTTTCTAAAGCTTTAAGCAAATCTTCGCTGGTAAGCTCTGAAAAACGTGTAATGCGCACCCAATAATATCCGTTTTCCAATTCATTAACTTTTACAGCAATAAGCGGAATAGATTCGCGGGTGATGCTTACAACTTCAGGACTATTGGAGTTAGCATGAATGATGGTGAGCTCCACTTTACTGCCTTTGGGGCCACGAATACGAGAAACGACTTCTTGCAAAGAAAGCTCTTGGGTGCTTTTTCCATCAACTTCTAAAATAATATCACCTGGTTGTAAACCAGCGCGGAAAGCAGGAGTATCTTCAATGGGAGATACTACTTTAATTTGTCCGTTTTCTTGGGTCACTTCAATACCTACTCCAGTAAATTCACCAGAGGTAGTTTCGCGCATTTCTTGGTATTCTTTGGGAGTCATAAAAGTGGAGTGTGGATCGAGATTTTCCAACAAGCCTTTTATGGCACCATCTATGAGGTCTTTACTACTGGTCTTTTTTACATAGTTATCATCAACGAGTTCTAAAACTTTACTAAAACGCTTTAATGATTCAAACATATCTTCTTCAGTCGCAAGAACAGGGCTTGCACACAAAGATAAGCCTACCAAGGATGCGGCGAAAGGACCAAGAAATAATCGCATGAAGTTCTCCAATAAATAAATGTGGGTTATAAGTTTACTATGTCGCAGGCTGCTGAAAAAGCTTGCTTCAAAGAAAGTTGCTGACAAAATGTCATGTTCATTGTTTCCCTACAGGGTGTTCAAAAAGCGTAAAGCGTAAGGAAGACGAAGTTTTTTGTAAAGGGAGTGACGCCAAGGCGCACAATATCCGTAAGGTTAGTCCCTCATCTAACGGCTACAAGCCCTTCGGGTCAGACTCTTCTGATACTCGATGAGAGCAAAAAACAAAGTCTGACGACGTAACTTGCATTTTTTCAAACAGCCTGTTAGCGGATGCGGATATCTAGACCGCTTTCTCCATATTTTAAATAACGAATAGATCCGGGTGCTTTTGTTAAATCAATAACAATACGCGACCCATCTTTATGCAAGCCTATGCGAACATTGTTAATAAAAGGATTCTTAGGGACACCGGGAGCACGTAATTGCCATGTGCCTTGTAAGTCTATAACCAAACGCTCAGGAGAGCTTAGGCGCATAGCTTTATATGCCGGAAATTGACTGGTATCTAAACGCACGGTAACGCCATCACCAATATTCGTGATACGAATTTTCCTGATAACTTTTTCTGCTACTTTAGGGGCCGGTTGTACTTCGGTAGCTACAGACGGTTGTACTGGCGATGTTTGCTCGGCATTATAGGGCTCTGCTTTGTGAGGAAGAAGCGCAGGGTCTACAACAGGCAGTACAACTTCTTTTTGTGTATTAACAGGAGCTTCCGGAATAATAGGTGTTTGTGCAGGCGGGACGGCCGCAGGGGTGCCTTCTAGTGCAACTGTTCCGCTTGCTGCGCCTGTTGTTACTGGAGGAGGAATAACCACTTCACCTTGTTCTGCTTTTTTTACAGGTGAGTCAGGTAAAGGGGGTGGCGGAGAACTAAAAGGAGCGCCGTCATTGATATATTCATTAAAGGCAACAAGGCCCATACCTAAAAAAATAACGGCTACAATTACTATAGCCACATATTTATTCATATTGACTCCTCGTCTCATATATTCTTCAACAGTTTGTTAAAATACGGTGTGCTATTGTGTCCGTACCCCAAAAAGTGATTTTTTGCATATAGCATGAAAGTAAGGAAATGAAAAGAGTTCCTTATAGGCATCTGCCGATTTTATAGAGTGTGTACGCATACAATGGCTGTTTGTGTCTTATCAAAAAAAGATGCACGCACTTTGAGAGGAGGGGAACTTGTAGAAAAGTTATGACGATGACATTGTATCAATAATTTTTTCCCAAAGAGTTTTTTCTACAAGTTGTCATGCCCCTCACAATAATTTGGCAATGGGTTGCTTCGTCGCTAAGCTTCTCGCAATTGTTGGTATTACAATGAAAATCA
>CAYJHX010000042.1:0-10046 GCA_964369395.1 uncultured Desulfovibrionaceae bacterium | reverse complement strand
GCAAAGCGTATTGTGCTATAATTTCTTGGCGTTTTTGCTCATGGGCATAAATAAATAATTCTACAAACTCTTTATGCCATTCTGTGTTTACTAAAATATCTTGAGGTATTTTTTCTAAAATGGCTTCAAGCTCTGTGCTATTTTCAGGGCGAGGCAAACGATAGCAGGTAAAATGTGCAATAAACTCTGTCAAAGATGTTTGATGAGCCATTTTATGCCGGCGCATAAAGACAGCATCATCTACAAAGCGTTCCATATCTTGAATAACATGAGACGTAATAATGGTGGTGTGTTGCCCATCGCGCAAATTTTCGCATAAATAGTCAATAAAAAGACGACGATAACCAGCATCAAGCCCCATAGAATAATCATCGAGAATAAGCAATTCTGGGTCTTGGGCAAGGGTTAGGCCTAGCACCACTTGAGAGCGCTGGCCTTCGCTCATATGCGCAATGCGGTGCGAAGGGGGAAGACCCAATAAATCGACTAGGTTGTAGAAACGTTCTGGTTTCCATTTGGTATAAAATTGGCGAGTATATTTTTCCACTTGCTCAATGGTAAAGAACTGATAGGCCAAATGTTTTTCAAAAAGAAGCCCCACGCGAGCACGTGTTTGAGGGCGAATGGCATAGGCTAAATCCCCAAAAATGCGGCATTGTCCACTACTGGGCCGTAAAAAACCCATAAGAATTTGAATAAGCGTGGTTTTGCCCACGCCATTTTTACCAAGCAAGGCACATACGCGGCCTTTTTCGATGGACAAAGTCAGTCCATTATAGAGCTCTCGTTTTCCATAATTATGGCGCAGTTCTTCAATATATACGGGAATATCTTGCATAAGCGTCTCTTTATCTATGCTGAAAAAGCCGTCGTGGAGAAAATTTTTAGTACAATGTCACACCTGCAGCACTTTTATGACACATATTGTCCACGTAATATGCATCTGTTATGTGGCGTTTGGGGCCTAGAATAGAGGGTTCATGAGGGGTAAGCAATCTTAACGAAACAGACAGTTTTTTTTGAACGACGTACTAGCGGATGATACTTTCGCCGGGCACTTCTACCGAATGCCCTGAACCACCGTCAAAAAGTACCGTAAAATTTTGTTGTGGACGAGAAAGCACCACTTCACTATCGGCATTTAAGGTAGCCTCTTGTAGGGTGCGCCCTGAAGCATCTTTTACCACAATGCGAATGCCTGTGGCAGAAGAACCATCAGAGTAGCCACCCTGACATGTAAATGTACCATCGGCATTGTCAAAGCAATTGAGTAATGCGCTATGTGCATGGGCATTGTGCGTCAGACAAAGAACAAAAAGAGGTAATATGGCAAAAAAAATAAATTTTTTCATGATGCTTCCTTTTTTCTACATAAAATAAGCATAGTAAAAGTATATGCGTGTAGGAAAGGAGAGCTTCCCTACACGCATTAAAAAAGGCAAATTATTTTGCTATATCGTATGCTTGAATCCAGATAACGGCATCTTGAGAAAGCTCTTTGCCATTATATTTATTTTCAGGTCCAATACCTAAAGCAGCAAAGCCCCACCAACCGGCTTTGGGAATACCAAAGGTAAAGATACCATTTTCATCGGCGATGACGGTTTGGGTTACCAAAGCACCGTTAGGATAGTTTACCGAAGATTTTTGAGCAAAGGCATTGGCTTTTAAGTCAGGCTCATGGCTCATAAATTCTACTTCCACTTCAGCGCCAGCAACGGGCTTGCCGCCGGAAAGCACTTGGCCTTGAAATACATTGCCTTTCCATGTGGCATAAGGCTTAATCATGGGGACGATTTCGCAAGGAAGGCCCACAGGTTCATTCCAAATGGTGGGGGCACCGCCTACGTTGACAATAAGCTTGGTGATTTGTTGCATGTATATATCTTCTTCTTTTTCAAGATAGTAGCCGGGCACAGCAACGAAAACATAGTCACCAATGGAGCGAATTTCTTTTCTGGGAATAGCTGCTGAAAAAGCAGGAGCGCTAGAATCGCCGGCTTTCCAAGAAATGTCTTTAAGATATTGCTTCATGTCAATTTTTTGCGGGGCGTTTTCACCACGTTTGTACATAGCGTAAAATTCTTTTAAACCGCCCATGTCCATCATATGTCCGGCTTCGGCAGGGTGCGCAAAGGCAATACGCATATCCAAGTTTTCAGCTTTTTCCATAGATGTTTTTGGGGTATACATCATTTCAAAGTGAGCCTCAGCTGGGGCAGACATGGTCATGGCAGCGGCAAGGCCAAGGGCGGCAAAAACAAACTTTTTCATACAATTCCTCCTCAGGAATTTTTAAAGGGTTTACGTTCTGTATATTTTTACGCCGATAGAAAAGGTTTATTCGACAATTTTATCGCCAGGAACTTCGATTTTATGGCCTTCGCCAGCGTCCAATTCCATGGCGTATTTGCCAGCAGGTTTTTTCATGGTAAGTTCGCTGTTGGCGTCTAAGGGCTTGGTATCCACTACTTTACCAGCGCCATCTTTTATATGTACTTTTACGCCAGAAGCAGAAGAACCGTCAGAAAATCCTCCTTGGCAGGTAATGGTGCCATCACCATTATCAAAGCAATCAAAGATGGGGCTGTGAGCAAAACTTAAGGAAGGTACGCTAAGCAACAAAGCCGCGGCCAACAGTAAAAGGGATTTTTTCATTTTTTCCTCCGTTAAAATTATTACAAAATTGTATTATGTAAGGGCTCAGTTTATGCTGATGCCGTAACATTTTTTTGTTGTGTCTGGGCTTTTCGCGCTGGAATAAGTCCAAGCAATACCACCAGCGCAAAACATATACCATAAAAGGTCCACATGCTTTGTGTGCCACTAAGACCAAGCCAGCTACCACCACTAAAGACAAGGGTTGCCACCAGCAGACCAATGGTCATTTGAAAGACGATGGAAAAAATCATCCATTTTGTGGAGCCTGTTTGTCCGCGCACCATCATGGATGCCGGCAAACAAGGTGGATACAAAGACATAAAAAGCATAAGTGCTAAGGCATGTAAGGGGGTAAAACCGAGTTTTTCAAAATTCTCACCGGGCTTTCCGCCTTCAAAGCCATAAAGAGCACCTAATGTGGCTGCGCTATTTTCTTTGGCTGCCAAAGCAGAAAGGAGGGCAATATTCATACGCCAATCAAAACCTGCTCCGGCGGTAATAGGTTCTAGGGCTTTACCGGCTTTGCCAAGATAACTGTTTTCAAAGCGCTCTTGGCGAATGTGTCTACGCAAAGTCTTTCTTTTGCTGTCAAGTGTGCGTAAGGCTGAAGCCATTTTTTTACCGTCTTTACCTTTCCGTAAAGCAATGGCGGCATAAATGGGCTGTTCTTTAAGCACTTTTTCATTGATGGCAGAGGCTTCTTCTTGAGATAAGCCACGTTTTTTCGCTCGTAAATCCTCTTGGAAACGAATGAGAGGAAGAATGTCATTCTTGGTGAAAGAGTCTTTATAAGACGTAGCAGCAATGGCTTTCATAAAAGTATCTTCAAGCTTTTGTTGCTCTTTGATATAATGATCTTGGCGATCTTCTGAAAGGCCAGGGAAAAATACCAAGGCAAAAACCACCGTGGAAACTGCCATAACAATGGTAAGAATTTTTTTGATGAAAACCCAAATACGCAACAAGGTTTCGTGTAAAATATTGCGCCATATGGGCATATGATATGCAGGCAATTCGAGCATAAAGGGTGCTGAGGGGCGCCCGCGTAATACGCTTAAATTAAGCAATTTTGCCACAATGAGTGCCATAAGTAAGGTAATGGTACCCATGAAAAACATGGTGCTACCGGCCTCTGCAGCAAAAAAACCGCTCACCAAAAGCAGGTACAGTGGTACTTTAGCAAGGCAATTCATCATGGGTACCACTAAAATAGTGGTAAAGCGGGCCCTTTCATCAGGGATGGCCTTGGTGGCCACAACGCCGGGAATGGCGCAGCCGCCCACATAGACACCGCCCAAAATAAGAGGGAGCGTTGATTGCCCGTGTAAGCCATAGGAATAAAAAACTTTATCAAGGATGAAGGCAATGCGCGCCAAATAACCGCTGCTTTCCAAAATATACACAAAGGAAAACATGAGGAAGAATATGGGAATGTAATTTAAGACAGCCGTCATGCTTTTGACCACCCACTCCACCAACGAGCGCAAGAGAGGGTCTTCTAAAAAGCCTTGATACGGTAAAATGGAGCTGACGAAGCTTTCCAAAGCGCCCCAAACGGGCCATACCTTGGCGGCCAAAATATTACCATAGGTTACAGAAACATGATAAAAAGCAAAGAGTACAACAATTAAGCAAATGGGGCCTAAAATACGATGGCAGGCCACAGCATCAACTTTTTCTGTAAAAGAAAGCGGGACTTTGCCATCCACTTTTTGCACATGTAGTACGGCATCGCTGATGCTTCGCGCCAAAGTGTGTCGTGCTGCGGCTATATGCGCCACCACAGGTGATGCCAAGTTGGCTGCGGCCAAGTATAATTGCTGTGTAATATTTTTGTCTGCAGAGGAGGAAAAGCCTTCTGTTTTTTGTAAAACTTCGCGAACAGCACTGTCTTCTTCTAAAAGTTTCACAGCAACCCAGCGTGCAGGATAGTGTATCGTAGTGCTTATTTGTGAAACGCTTTCCGAAAGCCTTGTAATATTGTCTTCCAATGCGCCATAATCTATAGAAAAATCATGAATTTTTGGACTGTCTTGCGTGTAGGTTTTAATAAGCTCAAATAATTTGGCCTTACCTTCTGACTTGGTATTGGTGGCCTGAATAGGTACGACGGGAATGCCGAGTTTTTCGGATAATACATCTATATCAATTTTTAAACCCCGTCTTTTAGCCACGTCCATCATGTTGAGTGCAAGAATTACAGGGCGGCCCATTTCGAGCAATTGGAGCACAAAATAAAGACCTTTTCCCAGGGTAGAAGCATCCACCACAGCGATAACCACGTCTGGCCTATCATTCAAAATAAAATCGCGTGCGGCTTTTTCTTCAGGAGAGTACGAGGTAAAAGCATACGTTCCGGGTAAATCTACCACAGCGATTTTTTGCCCATCAATGACACAAGAACCGCCCAACTTTTCCACAGTAACACCGGGATAGTTAGCCACGTACTGACGTGCGCCTGTGAGCAAATTAAATAACGTAGATTTACCGCAATTGGGCTGACCCGCAAGGGCAATAAGTTTATTGGCCATGAGCACAAACCTCGACATACTTTGCTTCGGAACGACGTAAGGCCACATGATAGCCGCCAATGCGCACTTGAATGGGGTCGGTAAACGGGGCAGTACGCACAAAATCAATTTTTGTGCCGGGGCAGACCCCTAAGTCGTACAACCTTTGGCGCAAAGCCCCCTGTACGGCGATGTTTGTCACCAAAAGTTCGCATGGCGTGTTAATATCATTCAAGGTCATGATTTTCCTCACAAAGAACAAAGAGGTTGTGAATAGTACCCTTATGCATTTAAGGGCAGTTTATTTTTTATGCTTTAGGCAAAGTTTGAAAACGATATAGATTATGATTTCCATTGTCAATTGCTTTTTTAAAAAAGCCTTCATTTCTCATTCAAAGAAAGAAGTAAAGGGCAAAAACTTCCTCAATTTACACAGTAAATGTTTACAACTGACTGCCGGCAACGATGACGTGAATAGGAATTGAATGGCTTTCCCATAAGTAAATGGCCAAAAGAAAAACCGCAAAGTCTGTATCTACAAGACTTTGCGGTCAAATTTGGATTATTTTGTTGCTACTTATGGCGGAGAGGGAGAGATTGTGTATTGTATGTTAACTGTGTGTTTTTATATGATAAATTTTATATTGCTAAAAATTTACCATGTTTCTACCCGTTCGGAATTTATATATAAACTTTTTGTATGGCATGAAATTTGATTGAACATTATGGGGTTATGCACTGTGTGTTCTAAGGTGAAACGTGGATTTGAATTGAACTTAGAATTCTGCATTCTTCATGCGTTTCCCAAAAAGATGCATACAAATTCCATGGATGTTTGTTTAGATGGTCTTCTTATCATATAAAGATTATAATATATTACATGTAAAAAATATAGAAAAAAGTCCGTCTTTTGTAAAAAAAGACGGACTTTGTCAGCAGTCCGAGAGAGATGTAGCATCTCTCTCTTATGTTCTTATTTATAGTACAGTATATTACTTAGAGGTGCGGTAGTAAAAGCTTGGTGTCCATGTTTCCCAAACTTTACCTACAAGCTCGGGGCTTGGCTCAAGAACTTGTTCGCCTGGTTTCCAAGCTGTAGGTGCCACTTGGCACCCCTTGGTGGCGCAGACATGTTGATGGGCTTCGATTTGGCGAATGGTTTCGTTAAATTCGCGCCCTACAGGAGCGTTGATAACTTCCATGCTTTGTACAAGGCCATTGGGGTCGATGATAAAGCTACCGCGCAAATTAACAGCGTCATTTTCAGAGAAAACACCGTATTCTTTGCCGATGAGGCCACGCGGATCAGAAAGGAGGGGGAAAGGAAGCTTTTCGCCGGTCATTTTAGAAAGTTCTTGCTCATCCCACATTTTGTGGACAAAAACGCTATCCATGCTCACAGCCAAAACTTGTACGCCAAGTTTTTCGAAATTATCAATTTTTGCTGCAACTGCAGCAACTTCGGTTACTCAAACAAAGGTAAAGTCGCCAGGATAGAAGAAAAGAAATACCCATTTCCCGCGATAGTCTTTTAAAGAAACCTCTTTGAATTCACCATTTTGGTATGCCTGTGCCGTAAAATCAGGTGCATAATTGCCTATTTGAATCATGGAAAACCTCCTAAGTATAGTACTGATAGCGCCTATCAGTTTTTAAGAACTGTTCCTATTAGTAAAGAGGAGGAAGTTTTTTGTCAAGATGTTTTTAAAGGAGAATACCGTTTCGCGTGTGGCGCATACGTGCTTGCTTTTGGGTTTGGGAAGCATAGTATTTTTCTTAACCATAGACGGCTGAAAAGAGCCAAATGACAAGACTTGCAAGTTTTGTGACTCTAACATATAGTATCGCATTATTTTTTGGGGAGTTTAGTCATATGTCAAAAATTGCACTTCTTTTTCCAGGCCAAGGCGCTCAAGAATCAGGTATGGGGCGTGCCCTTGCAGAGCATAGCAGTGAAGCTATGGATTTATGGAAAAAGGCTGAAAATATAAGTAAATTGCCTTTACGTGAAATTTACT
This sequence comes from uncultured Desulfovibrionaceae bacterium, assembly GCA_964369395.1. Taxonomy (GTDB): domain Bacteria; phylum Desulfobacterota; class Desulfovibrionia; order Desulfovibrionales; family Desulfovibrionaceae; genus CAYJAD01. The sequence goes on along the minus strand of CAYJHX010000042.1, from coordinate 2,857 downwards.
GGGATGGCGATGACCTTGCCATGAGCGACACCAAGGCTTTGCAGCCGGCGCTTACGGTAGTTAACTTAGCTTTGTGGCAGGCTGTGGCTGGGCGTTTTTCGCCAATGTGTACGGCAGGGCATAGTTTGGGCGAATACGCCAGTTTGGGCGCTGCTAAAGCACTGTCTTTTGAAAAGATTTTAGAACTTGTCACCTTACGTGGGCGCCTTATGGCTGAAGCTGACCCTCACGGTGTGGGGGCCATGGCTGCCATTTTAAAACTAGAGCTGGGCAAGGTGCAAGAGCTTGTGACGCAATCTTTGGAGCAATGCGCCGGACAAGATGGCGAAATGTTACGTATTGCCAATTACAATACCCCCGGGCAATTTGTCTTGAGTGGTACCAAGCATGCCATGGATTTGGCTCTTGTGGGTGCCAAAGAGATGAAGGGGCGTGGCATTGCCTTGAAAGTAAGCGGTGCTTTCCATAGTCCGCTCATGAGTGAGGCCGCTGCAGAGTTGGCGCCTGTGTTACAAAAAGCTGAGTGGAAAAAGCCCATTATGCCTATTTATTGTAATGTACACGGTAAGGCTGTACAAGATGCCGATCTTTTGCGTGAATGTATGGTGGCGCAGATGACATCTTCAGTACAATGGATTGATACAATGCAAGCGCAACATGCTGATGGTATGGATTTCTTTTTAGAAGTGGGCCCTAAAGCTGTGTTGTCTAAGATGGTAGCTCCGTGCTTAGCCCCTCTTGGTGTTGAAAGCCCTCGTACAGCATGTGTCACCAATTATGATCAAGAAGTAGAGCTATAATAGACTGTTGAAAGACAATATATGCTATTTTCCCAGTAATTTTTTTACAGCAGAGTTTTTTAACGGGCTGATTTTAAGGATATATTTATGGATGCCATACTCGTAGTGCGTCAGGCCTTGCAAAGCATTGTGCAAGAAATGGGGCTGACTTTTCCCGAAAAAATAACCATAGAACCGCCACGCGATGCCAAACACGGTGGAGACCTTGCCGCCAATGTGGCCATGATGCTGGCTAAAGAAGCCAAAATGCCCCCGCGGGCTTTGGCAGAAAGTATGGCTGAGAAATTGCAAGCTTCTGCCTTTGTTTCTTGTGTGGAAGTTGCTGGCCCCGGCTTTTTAAACGTGACTTTAACACCGGAGTTTTGGCAAGAAAACCTGCTCTTTATGGAAAGCGCAGGGGAAAATTATGGTGCCAACGTTGCCGATGAAAAGAAAAAAGTGCAAGTGGAATTTGTTTCGGCCAATCCCACAGGCCCTTTGCATATTGGGCATGGACGCGGCGCCGCCGTGGGCGATAGCGTAGCCAGAATTTTGCAATTTGCCGGCCATCAAGTGCAAAGAGAATATTATATTAATGATGCCGGCAATCAAATGCGCCTCTTGGGTTTGTCGGTGTGGTTACGTGCGCGCGAGCTTCGCGCTTTGCCAGTAGAATTTCCCGAATCTTTTTATAAAGGCGAGTATATCATTGATATAGCCAAAGAAGTTCTGGAAAAGTATACTGATGTCCTTGAAATGGATGCCGAAAAAGGCCAAGATATCTGCTATGAATACGCCATGAAAAGCATCATGGATGGCATTCAACAAGATTTGACAGATTTTCGTGTGGGCCACGATGTGTGGTTTTCGGAAAAATCTTTGGTGCAACGCGGCGCCATTGATGCGGCCTTTGCGGCCTTAAAAGAAGCGGGCCTTTCCTACGAAAAAGACGGCGCCTTGTGGTTTGCCACTGAAAGCCTTGGCGACGATAAAGACCGCGTATTGCGTAAATCCGACGGCAGTTTGACCTACTTTGCTTCTGATATTGCCTATCATCACGATAAATTCAAACGCGGCTTTGAATATCTCATCGATGTGTGGGGGGCTGACCATCACGGCTATATCCCACGTATGCGTGCGGCCATAACTGCCATAGGGCATGAACAAAAAGATTTTGATGTTATTCTCATTCAATTGGTCAACTTGCTCAAAAATGGTAAACCTGTGAGCATGTCTACTCGTGCAGGTACCTTTGATACTTTAGCCGAAGTGGTGGCCGAAGTGGGCGTAGATGCGGCACGTTTTATGTTTTTATCACGCAAAAGCGACAGCTCTTTAGATTTTGATTTGGAACTGGTAACTCAGCGCAGTATGGATAATCCTGTGTATTATGTGCAATATGCGCATGCCAGAATTTGTGCCCTTTTACGCCGTGGTGCAGAAAGAGGCATGACTTTAAGCGAAAAAACAGCTATGGCTGATGTGGCTGTATTAACCCATGCCGATGATCTGGCGCTGATTCGCATGGCAGCCCGTTTTCCCGCTGTGGTTAAGTTGGCCGCGCAAAATTTGGGCCCGCAATTTGTCAGCCATTATTTGACAGAATTTGCCGGAATGTTGCACTCCTTCTACGGTAGGCAACCTATTTTGCAAGAGGATAATGTGCCTTTAAGCAAGGCGCGTTTGGCATTGCTACGTATTGTGGGCAAGGTGCTTGCTAATGGTTTGGATTTGTTAGGGGTAAGTGCTCCTGACGCCATGTAGAAACTGCAGCCCGTTGAAAAAGGGTAATCTACTGCGTCAGACTCGTTTTTTGTTCTGGTCGAGTGCCATAAGAGCACACTCCCTTCACAAAAAACGTTGTCTTCCTTGTATCTTCCCCTTTTTGAACGGGCTGTAGGTGGGTGTTTTTTAGTAGGTTGTTGGAAAAAGGGTAGTCTACTGCGTCAGACTCGTTTTTTGTTTCGGTTTAGTGCCATGAAAGGCCTGCTTCAGAGTATGTAGCAGCTAGGTAACAGTAAATTTTTTTTGTGGAGCCATGCAATCATGACACAAAATGTAAAAAAAGCCCCAGAAGC
>CAYJHX010000041.1:7165-10248 GCA_964369395.1 uncultured Desulfovibrionaceae bacterium | reverse complement strand
TCCACATAGTTGATGCCTGTACATAAAATATTACGCGGAGGATTCGTGTAGGGCGCACGTAATTCGTACTCGTCCATGGCTATATGTTGTGTGGTGCCATGTGCTTGAAGCAGTGCTTCCAAGCGTGGATACAAGGCGTCGCCTTCTTCTACAGCCAAGCGTAAGGTGGCAGGTAAGCTGGCGTCAATGCGGCACACATCCAAAATAGATTTTTCTTCAAAATTCCAAATACCCCAACGCACAGTTTGGGGGGCATTTTTATAGACAAAACTTACTAAGCGCATACTCTTCTCAACTCGTTAAAGGTTATAAACTTTGGATTTTGGAACTTTCGCCGCGTAAAATACGCATAAGCGTACGCACATTGCGCAAACCAATAACACGCCATTGCCCATTTTCTTGGCGTAACCACGCTTCCACGGGGTAACTATTGCCATTGCCATGATCTTTAATCATAAAAGGCACGTACACAGCGCCACTTTCCTCTACGCCTTGGCCAATATGGGTAATTTCTTTGCGCCCCATAGACACATAGGAAAATAATGTAGAGAGCATGCCGCCACCGGAAGCTTTTTCTTCATTGTGCTTGCCGGCAAAAGCGCCAGAGCGTACGCCAAAACGCACAAAATCGGCTCCTTCTTTCGCTAGTACTGCACGCACATTGTTTTTAGCTGCTTCGCTCATATTAAGGGTAGAAAGCATGAGCGCCAACGCCGGTGGCAAGGTTTTTTGATCGCTTTTTTGCGCATCTTCCAAGAAAACATCGACACATTGCCCTATGAGGCTTTCCATATTTACCGCTTGGTCAAACAGATTTTGATCGGCATTGTCTATGGCTGATTTAACATCTTGAATGGTATTCACAGGACTTGTGCCTGCCTCTGCCAAAGGGGCAAGAGAGCAAAATATACAAAGTGAGAAAAGAATAGAACGTAAAATAGGCATAATTTCTCCGTAAATATTTTTAAAATCGTTATTTCTCTGGGCCTTTTTGTGGTAAGGTGACTTTTACTTTTCTTGAGGGGGAAGGGTCATTTACTAACGCCTAAAAGATTCTTCCCCCGCAAACTCTCCCATCCCCAAAATGTGCTTTATAAAATGAAGCCATGCTTGAGGCAAAAAGGGATAGCATGTTTTAATAATCTCATTTCTCAGAAAAATAGGGCAATACGCCTTTCAAAGCAAGAGGCAAACCGCAACTAACCAAAATAACATTTTCGCAAAGGTGTGCTACGCGTTGATTGACAAGGCCAAGCCAGTCACAAAATTCTCGACTTTGCGCATGCATAGGAACCATGCCAAGGCCCACTTCAGAAGTAACCATGATTAAAGGTAAGGGACAAGCTTGAATATGCGCGAGGAATGTTTCTAAAGAGTGTTCTATAGATTTGTGCCTTTGGTCAGAGGCTAAAGACTGTTGCTCTGCTTGATACAAACAATGCCCCAGCCATAGTCCTAGGCAATCTATAAGCACAACATCAGTATCTTCTAAGGAAATGGTAGAAAAATCAAGATTAGGGCATTCACAAGTGCGCCATTGTATATGTTGCTGGGCATGGCGTTGTTGTTGGTGTGCTGTAATGCGACTTTGTAGCTCGTTATCGTGCATTGCTAAAGCAGAAGAAGCCGTGGCCACATAAAGACAATTTTTTCCTAAACTTTCAGCATAACGTTGGCTAAGGGCGCTTTTGCCACTGCGAACACCACCCACAAAAAGGCTTCGAGTCATAACTTTCCTTTTGCATAAAAAAAGGGGAAGTGTACTTCCCCTCAGTTTGTCATTTGCTATAAGCTTTTAGTAGGTGATAACTTTAAAGTCGTCACGACGGTTTTGTGCCCAAGCAGATTCGCCAGAGCCGCCCACTAAGGGGTTTTCTTTACCGTAGCTTAAAAGTTCCATTTGTGCGGCGTTTACGCCCAGAAGTACAAGATATTCAAAGGCGGCGCGGGCGCGGCGTTCGCCCAAAGCAAGGTTATATTCTTGAGTGCCGCGTTCGTCACAATTGCCTTCGATGCGCACACGGATGCGGGGGTTAGCTTTCATGAGTTCTGCTTTTTGGCGTAATACGCTTTGGCCTTGTTCGGTCAAAGCAAAGCTATTGAAGGCAAAGTGCACACGGGCATTGGTAATTTGCTCTATGGCAGCTTGCTCTTCTGGAGACCATGCAGTTTGTCCGGGCTGTGTGCTACCGCTATCCACTTTTTTGGAACAACCAAAACCAGCGCCTAAAGCCAGTACCATAATGGCAAACATAAATAAACGTTTCATAAAAACTTCCTCCTGAAAAAAGTTCACAAAATATTGTACCTAGGTCAGCCTCGTAAAGTACAAACCTAGGAAGTTAAAGAATCCATAACACTCTGCGTAACGCATAGCACTTTTACAAAGAAAAAACTAGCATTTTTTTACGGCTTTTACTGTAGAAAGAGTCTAGAAAGACTCTTGAAAAAAGCAACTATTTTACGGTAATAAAAAAGAAATGTTTCCGTGCTTGACAAGGGCAATATAGTTGACTAAGCAACTGCTATGGACATATCTAAAATTGAAAATTTTGCAAATAACGCCATCGGGCGTTTGGTGGGGCTCAGCTATTTTTCCATGCTGCGCATTTTTGGGCGGGAGCTGAAAAAAGTTTCCTTGGATATCACTGTAGAGCAATGTCGTTTGCTTTTTGCTTTATTTATCCAAGACAATCGCACACAGCAGGAAATTGCTGATTTTCTTATTCAAGAAAAATCGAGTACAAGTCGTCTTATTGATTCTCTGGAGCAAAAAGGCTACGTCCAGCGGCGACCAGATAAGCAAGATGAGAGGCAAAAGCGTATCGTTCTTACCCCCAAAGCACGCGAGGTAGAACCCATCTGTTTGCAATGCGCACAAAAGGCGCAAACTGCCATTAAAGAGCAGTTTAGCGAAGAAGAATGGCAAAATCTTATGCAGTTGACCCAGAAACTTGCTGAAATTACACGCGCTTTATAGTAAAAAAGAAAATGTTGCACTATTTTGAAAAGCGCTTTACTGTGCGGAGTATTTAGTAGTAAAAACTGAAGACATGCGTGAGGGCGCGTGAGCTTTGCAAGCT
>CAYJHX010000041.1:0-7065 GCA_964369395.1 uncultured Desulfovibrionaceae bacterium | reverse complement strand
GTATTTAGTAGTAAAAACTGAAGACATGCGTGAGGGCGCGTGAGCTTTGCAAGCTGATAAAAAGATTGCGGCTTGTTATATAAAAACGTTTGAAAATGTTTCCCCAGTAAACTCTAGCCACGCCCTGTAGCGAAAGGGTAGAGTCTTTTTGTCTCATTTGTGTTATGAAATCTCTATGTCTTAATAAAAACATCATAAAATTGCGCAATCATGCTCAAGCTGTTTTGCGTAAGAGTAATATATTTGTTTACTAACCGCGCAGAAAACCATCATTTTTGGGAGTACATATGAAAAAAAAATCATCCTTTCTCCAAGTAGGCCTTATTTTTTCTCTCCTTTTTCTTGTTACCGCTTGTGAGGAGAAAAAGGCAGGCCCGCAAGGGGCGCCACCACCACCCCTTGTTTCCGTTATGGAAATTAAAACTCAAGATTATCCCTATGCCATGAACTTTCAAGCTGTAACCCAAGGTTCGCGTGCTGTAGAAGTGCGCGCACGGGTTCAAGCGCTTATTAAAGAAAGAACTTATGTGGAAGGGGAATACGTAGAGGCCGGGCAAATTCTTTTCCAATTAGAACCCGATGAATACGAAGCCCGCATGAATCAAGCCAAGGCTGCCTACGAACAGGCCGAGAGAGAATGGAATCGCATTCGTCCTTTATATGCTAAAAATGCTGTGAGCCAAAAAGAGCGCGATAATGCTTTAGCCGCTCTTGCCTCTAGTCAAGCTGCCTTACGTTTGGCGCAAATCAACTTGGATTACTGTCAAGTAAAAGCTCCTGTTGCTGGCTATACAGGCAAAGAAGAAGTGACGGCGGGGAACTTGGTTAATAACGGCACCCTCATGACATCGGTGAATCAAACAGATCCACTTTTTGTAAACTTCGCTTTCCCCGGTACGTCTTTTTTGCGTAATGAAAAACTTGCTAGCGAAGGGCGTCTTGAATTGCCGAAAAACAACGCTTATACAGCAACTATTCGCCTTGTTAGCGGTGCCATGTATCCTGTAGAGGGTAAGGTAACTTTTGTGGACTCTCAAGTGGATCAGTCCACTGGTGTGGTAAAAGCTCGTGCCGAGTTTGCTAATACCAAGGATGCTGTGTATCCTGGTCAATACGCCCGTATTTTCCTTACAGGCGCCATGTTGAAAAACGCTATTCTTGTGCCGCAACGCACTGTGCTCAATACCCAAATGGGCTCTGTGGTCATGGCGGTTAACGAGAAAAATATTGTGGAAATGCGCCCCGTGCAAGTAAATATGAATGTGGAGCAAATGTACCTTTTAGATGGTGGTCTTAAAGCAGGCGATCGCATTATTGTTGATGGTCTTGTGAAAGCGCGCCCTGGCTCGCCTGTAACCATTGCGCCTCCTGCTTCTGCCCAAGGAACTCAAAATCCTCAAGGCGCTCCTGCTGGTGCTCCCGCGGATGCCCCTGCTAGTGAAAATAAGGCTGTGAAAGATGGGGATGCCCCCCAAGGCGCTGCCGCTGGCTCTGAAGCTGCAGTTACGGATCAAAACCCTGATGCTGCTAAGCAATAAGGTGGGGTGTTTATGAGTACCACACAAGATACAGGCCAGCAGCTCAATTTTTTCTTACGTAGACCCATTTTATCTACGGTTATTTCTCTGCTCATTACTTTGGTGGGGGGGCTTGCTATTTTTGCCTTGCCCATTGCCCAATACCCCGATCTTATTCCGCCACAAATTTCGGTAAATGTTTCTTATCCCGGTGCTTCGGCCGTAACTATTTCTGATACGGTTATTTCGCCTTTGGAAAATGCCATCAACGGTGTGGAAGATATGCTGTACATGTCTTCCAACGCTGCTTCAGGTTCTGGCTCTGGTACTATTAACGTGTATTTCAAGCTAGGTACCGACCCAGATATTGCCTTGGTTAACGTAAACAATAAGGTAAACTTGGCTCAAAACCTCTTGCCCGCCGATGTGCGTAGTCAAGGGGTAACGGTAACCAAAAACTCACCAGCTATGCTGTTGATTATTGCCTTAACGTCTCCTAGCGGACGTTATGATGCGGTATATTTGAACAACTATTTACGGAACAATATTGTTGACGAAGTCAAACGCGTGGCTGGCGTAGGTGATTGTGAAATCTTTGGTGCCATGGATTATTCCATGCGCATTTGGATTGACCCTGATAAATTGACCAAGTACCAACTGCAGCCCAGCGATGTGGCCAATGCCATTCGTGACCAAAATGCTCAATTTGCCCCCGGGCGTATTGGGGCCACTCCGGCAGACCCTTCCATTGAATTGACATGGCAGATTGATACCCAAGGACGTTTGGTCTCCCCCGAAGAATTTGGCAACGTGGTTATACGTGCTGAGGCTGATGGCTCCTTCCTCTATGTAAAAGATGTAGCTCGCATTGAATTGGGCGGCAAGGACTATAGTATTGAGTCAGAGCTTAATGGACATACAGCCAAAATGGCTGGTGTGTACTTATTACCCGGTGCTAACGCCATCGAAACGGGGCGCCTTGTGGAAGAAAAGCTTAAAGAGCTTTCACAACGTTTCCCTGATGGTGTTCAATATGAAATTCCTTTTAATACTAATATCTTTGTGCAAGCTTCCATTGATGAAGTTGTTAAGACCTTGGCCGAAGCCATGGTCTTGGTGTTCATTGTGGTATATATCTTTTTGCAAAGCTGGCGTGCCACGTTGATTCCTTGTTTGGCTGTGCCTGTATCTATTATTGGTACCTTTGCCGGCATGTACGCTTTGGGGTATACTATCAATACGTTAACACTTTTTGGTATGGTGCTCGCCATCGGTATTGTGGTGGACGATGCCATCGTGGTCTTGGAAAATGTGGAGCGTATCATGCGCACCGAACACAAATCCCCCAAAGAAGCCACCAACAAAGCTATGCAGGAAGTAACGGGCCCCGTTATCGCCATTGTGTTGGTATTGTGCGCCGTGTTTGTGCCTGTATCCTTCATGGGCGGCCTTGCTGGGGAAATGTATAAGCAATTTGCCATTACCATTTCTATCTCTGTTATTCTTTCTGGTATCGTGGCTTTAACGCTGACGCCTGCTTTATGCGGCTGGCTCTTAAAACCTCACGCTCCAGACCACAAAGAACCCTTTGTCTTCAAATGGTTTAACGTGTGGTTTGCCAATGTGACCCATCGTTATGTGCGCATTGTACGTTCGGTAAAAAATACTGGCATTGTATCTATGTTGCTTTTCGTTCTTATGCTGGTAGGCATGGGCTATCTTTTTAGAGTAGTACCTACGTCTTTAGTGCCCGGTGAAGACCAAGGGTATATTCTTGGCATGACCATTTCCGTGGACGGGCAAGCTCTTTCTAAAACCGGTCGTATTACTGATGCCATGACCAAGGGATTGTTACAAAATCCTGCTATAGATAATGTGGTGGGTATTACCGGCCTTGACCTCACATCCTTTGGGGCCAAGACCAACTATTCCACATTTTTTATTATTTTGAAAAATTGGGCTGAGCGTCAAACACCCGAAACGAGCCCAACAGCCCTTACTCAGCAATTTTTTATGATGGGTATGCGCATGCCGGAGGCTTTGGCTATTGCTTTTGAACCTCCGCCTATTTCTGGTATGAGTACCACAGGCGGCTTTGATGCCTATGTACAAAATCGCGGTACAGGCTCTTTGGACGACTTACAAAATTGGACCACCAAATTGACAGCGGCCATACAAGCCCGTCCTGAAATCGGTTCTGTGCAGAATTTATTCTCCACATCATCGCCGCAATACTATGCTAACCTTGATAGAGAACGTGCGCTGGCCCAAGGGGTAAGCATTTCGTCGGTGTTCTCCGTGCTGCAGGGAACGTTCGGTACTACCTATGTTAACGACTTTAACTATGTGGGACGTACCTTCCAAGTTCTTATGCAAGCTGATGAAGACTATCGCATGCTGCCAGAAACCTTGGCAGACATGAGTGTGCGTAATGATAAAGGGGAAATGGTTCCTCTTAATACGCTTATCACCTTAGAGCGGCGCATTGCCCCTCAAGTGGTGGAACGGTATAACGGTTTGCCCGCAGCGCACCTTATCGGAAATCCCGCTCCGGGTTATTCCACAGGGCAGGCATTGGCCGCCATTGAAGAAGAAGCCGCCAAAGTGCTGCCTTCCGACTACTCTTTGGGATGGGCAGGCACAGCTTTGCAAGAAAAACTGGCTTCGGCTGATACCATCACCATTTTTATATTGGCTCTCATCATGGTATTCTTGATTCTGGCAGCCCAATACGAAAGCTGGGCTTTGCCTGTGGCTGTACTTACCGCCGTACCCTTTGGGGTATTTGGCGCCATCGTTGCCACCTATTTACGTGACCTTTCCAATGACGTATACTTCCAAGTGGCCTTGGTTACCCTTGTGGGGCTTGCGGCGAAAAACGCCATTCTTATTGTGGAATTTGCCGTAGAAGCGTGGCGCGGTGGGCGCAGTCTTGACGTGGCCGCCATGCATGCCTCGCGTTTGCGCTTTAGACCTATTATCATGACATCGCTGGCCTTTATTATGGGTTGTGTGCCGCTGGCCATCAGTGCTGGCGCTGGTGCCAACAGTCGTCATGCCATTGGTACCGCTGTTATTGGGGGTATGGTTGCCGCCACATGTATTGCCACGCTTTTTGTGCCATTCTTCTTCAAAATTATTATGCAATTCTCCTTGTGGTTGCAGGGTAAAAAAGATCCCCATGCCCCCACATCTGAACGCAAGGCCAGCGAAGAAGAAGAACACGAAACAACACTTCCACTCAAAGAATATGAGGAAAAACGCTAATGTCCTTAAAAAATATCTTACAACCGCTTCTTGGGCAACGTCGCCCCAATGGCAGTGTGGGGCGTCGTTTTGGTGTAAGTACCGTATTGTGCCTAACCATGCTTGTTTCTGCATGTTCCTTTGCCCCTAAGTACGAGCAACCCAAAATGGAAACCCCCGAAGCTTGGATGAAGGTGCAATTGAGCAATGTGCCTTTAGAGCAGGATTGGTGGACACGCTTTGATGACCCTGTACTTACAGCGCTCATAGAAGAAGCTTTGCGCAATAATCAAGACATTGCAGCCTCTCTGGCTTCGGTGGACAGTGCCGCAGCACAAATCGGTCAAGCCCGTTCCTCGTTGTTCCCCAGCTTGACACTTTCGGCCGGAAGCTCTCGCTCTTTAAGCAGCACCGTGGGACCCAACCAACAGCCATCACAATTTGGTGGCAGCGGATTAGAGCGCTCCACCGCCACCACCAGCATTGGCTTTGCCGCCGCATGGGAACTAGATTTGTGGGGTAAATATCGCAATGCCTACACCGGCCTTACCGATATATTGCTCAGCACAAAAGTGGGCTATGAAGCGTTGCGCTTATCTGTAGCAGGTCAAGTGGCGCAAGCATACTTCACTATCTTATCATTAGACATGCAACAAGCCACCGCCGAACGTACCTTGCGTTCGCGCAGATCTGCTTTGAGCATTTATTCTGCTCGCTTTAAGCAGGGCGATATTACCGAGCTTGACTGGTTACGCGCCGAAAGTGAAATGGAGCTGGCAAAGGCTTCTATGTTGCAAACAAGAGTAGACCGCGATGCTGCAGAAGCTGCCTTGGCAGTGTTGGTAGGACGTTCTCCTCAAGCCATTTTGCAAGGCGAAATAGATCGCGGGCGCGCTTTAGCTAAACTTGCTGCCCCCACTATCATTCCCCATGAGTTGCCAGCCACCTTGCTCTTAAACAGACCGGATATTCGCGCCGCCGAATACACCATCATGGCCTACAATGCCAATATTGGTGTGGCTAAAGCCGATTTGTTCCCGTCTATTAGTCTTACCGCAACTCTCGGTAGCCTTACAGGCAATGTGTTTACTTTCTTAAGCAATGATTCGGCCACCAATTCCTATGGCGGAGCCATCAATTTGCCTATCTTTGACTTTGGTCGTCGGTGGTACGCCATTGACGATGCTGAGGCCTTAAAACGCCGTTCTGAAGCCTTGTATCGCAAAACCGTACAGACAGCTTACCAAGATGTGCGCACCGCCCTTACAGCGCAACGCGAAGCTACCAGCATTGTGCGTAGTATTCGCAAGCAGGTAAACAACTATCGCCGCGCCGTAGAATTGGCTCGTTTGCAATACAACAATGGTTATGCTGACTACTTAACGGTGCTTGATACCGAACGTCAGCTTTTCACAGCAGAATTACAATTGGCATCTGCTTTAAGTTATCGCTTAAATGCTGTAGTGCGCGTGGCCATGGCTCTTGGTGGCGGCTGGGTAGAAACCGGCCCGCCCATGGGTACCGCTGCCATTGTGGCTAAAGAAAAAGCTAAGCAAGGCGTGCCTGTAGCTACAAAAAAAGCCCCTGTTGCGCAAATGCCTGCAGATTATACCCCTGCGTATGATTCTCGCGAAGCCCGTCGTGCTCGTGAAACCGAAGCACAATTGGCCCGTCAAGGACAATAAGGCTTTTTTAGGAAACTTCTTTTTTGAGCCCTCTGTACAATGTATTGTGCAGAGGGCTCTTTTTTGTAAAATTTTTTGGGGGGAAGGAGGGGCCTTTTGCTAACGCCAAAAAGGCCCCTCTTTCCCCCCAAGCCCCCCATCCTCCCCCAAAACGCGTTGCATTTGAGCTTTTCGAGATAAAACCTCTGTATAATTGAGACCTCTGCATAATTCTAAAAATACTAAAACACATGGATTGTGCAGAGATCTCAATTTACCGGCAAAGTTATATTCAAGAATAATTGTGCAGCGGTCTCTAACTAAGAAAGTAGGCTTGTTTCATCGCTATACTCCTGGCTAGCCTTTTGTATACTTTTTTGCTAAAGTCCTTTCTTCCAAAGCAACATTACGAAAACTGCATACGCTGTTTCAGACCAATGACAAACCCACTTCGTGGGATTTGCGCCGCTATTGTCAGCAACGCTGCCAAGCGGAAAGGCACAAAAAAGTCAATCGTTTAACGGCGCAAATGAATTGCGCCTACTCTTGATTTTTGAATAGTGCCAACTTTGTCAGCACTATGAAACTGCATACGCTGTTTCATAACGAAGCTTGGGATAAAACACTACAATGCGCAA
>CAYJHX010000040.1:0-10648 GCA_964369395.1 uncultured Desulfovibrionaceae bacterium | reverse complement strand
TGAATTTATTGTCAATTTCTTTGAGTTTGTACACAGAACGTGCAGGATAGCTTTGTTCTTTGGCCTTGCGAAAATAATAATCTCTGTATTCTTTCATAATCCACCCGATATTATACCTAGAGGAATATATGCTAAAAAGTGCTTCTAGCCAAGCAGATAATGTAGGCAAAAATTTTTGTGCACAGTATCGTACACCATAACCAAGCACTCATCTAAAGCATACCACCAAGGATAGCGCCATGAAAAAAAATATTCCCATACCACCGCTAGCGCAACAACCACAAGCAAATACGCAGCGACCGCAAAGGATGCAATATGCTAATTTTTCAGGAAAAAAAATTACTTTACAAGACGGCCCAACAGCCTATCTCTGCCTTAACGCAAAAGCGCAATCTGCACAATCTACACACGTTCTTTTAGGCAGTGGCCCCTTGCTCGTGCACCCTTGCGCACCGCCGGCATTGCTGCACAACGAGGCCACGGTGTATGTTATACACAGCCCCACTTTTTTGGAAAACATGCGCACCCCTTCTTTACGCAAGGGGACAGAAGATGCTGTTGCCAAAGATATCTCCCCTACCAGTTCTCTAGGGTATGAGACACCCGCTTTTTCCTCTAATACTGTTTCATACCCCGCTTCTTGGCAAGAGCGCTTGCCTGCCCATTGGCACAGCCTTATGGCGCAAGATTTTCTTAGTTTCCTCCAAAACAACAAGAACGTTGCGTTTTGGTGGTATGTGCAAAATATGGAATTAGATAGCGATTTTTGGTTACCCCTTTTGGGGCAAAGCCACGCCCATCTTTTAAGCGCAAAAACGCAGTGCGTTAATTTTGCAAAAAAAACACCTACAAAACAACTCCCCCAAAAGCCTTTTGTCGTGTTGGGCAGCTCTCCAGATAAGCTTCTCTATCAAGAACTATACAGCGCCTTCACAGAACTTGGCTACGCTGTACATCCGTGTACGCAAGATTTGCACACTTTGTCACCGGAAGACAGAGAAAAAATTTTGGCGTCATGCGCCCTCTTCTTTTCTGTAAATTTACAAGGACTAGATGCCGGCGGGCATGATTTTGCACTGCTTCAAGCATTGGGCATTCCCGTGGCTCTATGGTTTGTGGATAATCCTTGGCATGTGTTGGCGAGTTTGCGTTTGCCTTGGTGGAAAAAGGCCACACTCTTTGTAACGGACGCTTCTTTTATAAAGCCCTTACACCAAGAAGGAGCCGAAAACATCTTTCATCTGCCCCTCGCTGTGGCTCAACATATGTGGGAAGCCTCAAAGACAATACACACACAACACACCAATATTACAGAAAAAACAATTCCGCAATATCGCAACCGCAATAGCAACAATGAAACATCCTCTCTCGTTTTTGCCAAAGCCCTAAGCGCAACACAACAAGCGGGTTGCATTTTTGTAGGCAGAGCCGCGTTTCCGCATAAGCAATCTTTTTTTGCCGCCGCCAAGGTACCGCAAGAACTTTTGCAAGAAGCCTATGCGCTCTTAGACAACACAGGTGCGCAGCAAGAAATACCCCATTTTCAGTGGTGGGCAAAACGCCTTGCACATGGCATCGTCAGAGATGCAGCGTTACATGGCATCAATGTCCAAAAAAGTAAAAGCAAGGAAAGCGTAAAAAACACTACCGCCATCACAGGCGATATAAGCACACCTTCCCTGTTTTGGCCGGGGCATGAAGTACGACGTATAGGCTTGGGGGCCGAGCAATGCGCTCAAAGACAAAGAGTACAGTGGCTTACAGCGCTCTTGCCCTGTCATCCTGCCATTTTTGGGGATGCCGACCTTTGGCAAACGCTCTTGCCTGCAAGCAAAACCACATACTTTCTTCCTGCTGTAGATTATTATACTGAGCTGGCAACCCTGTACGCCGCCGCCCCTTGCGTGCTTAATGTGACCAGCCTACTCTTACCTTGGGGTCTAACCCAAAGGCATTTTGATGTCTGGGCCGCGGGAGGTTTTTTATGGACAAACACAACTCACGGTCTCGATATTTTTCCGCAAAGTTTAACAAAAGCCATAAGTCTAGACGGGCCACACAAACTTGAGGCTGCCATAAAAGGGATTACACCACAAATAAAGGAAGAATTACAAGCCGGATGGCGAGAGATTTTGCAAGAAAAGCATCAATATACACAACGCATGGCGTGGGTATTGGAAAGAGTGCTCTAGAACGGGCTTTTGCGTTTACACAGAAAATATAGATAGATAATAGAAAAGAATATTAAAAAATACACCGTACACGATGCATTACGAACACATATGCCGCATACGCCACATATGCATGAGCGATAAGGCAGCCACAGCGGCCCCCGCCGTATAGTGTGCTTTTTTGTTCCCTTTAGAAGCACGGTGCAAGGTGGTAAATAAAGCATGCTTCATATGAGCCACAAGTTCTTTTTTACGCTGTTTTTGAAAGGTAGAAAGAGGATACGCAAGCTTATGCGCTGTAACGGCACAATGGGCAGCATATCCATGCTGTCCGGCACAATGCATTTCATGGGCTTTAGCATTGAGCCAATCTAAGCCTTGTTGCAAGCTGGCCCAAAGCACATTTTCAGACAATTTTTTTGGGGAATAATGCACCAACAAAGACCCCGTCAGTACCTTATGCTCTAAACATTGAATGCCAGAAATACTTTGAATAAAAGCACAAAATTCTGCTCCTATGGCGGAATCTTTCAGTGCAACATGGCGCACTCGTACCCGTCCTGCCAAATGAGAGGTTACAAAATTTTCTAACATAGCTTCTCACCCTACTCTCTGCAATATTTTGCTTCTTTGTGTGTGTATTGTTTCCTTATGATTTCCATCTTTATACTAAAATAGGTATCGCATGTTACAATAAAACGGCTTTTTTCCAACAAAAGAACACAACAGTGCGACAAAAAGATTTACATAAGAACCTTACACAAGGTATCGCAACAGGAGCTAGACTAAGCATTTTTACATTCAATGGCAAGAGAATTTGAAAATTATTTTCAAATAAAATATATTTTTTAATATTCCTCCACTATCTTTTTTCAAAAAATAAACATAACCACTACAAATAGTTTAGTATTTCTTCTGCAAACACCCATAATAAACCTGTCCTAAAGATATGGCTCCATCATTACTAGGCATATTTTGAGGGCACAATACCGTCAAACCTGCCGCGCGTAGGGCCGTGCTTAACAGTGCATACAAGGTGGAATTTTGTACAACGCCGCCGCAAATAACAACAGTACTCACCTGTGTCTCTGTGGCGACACGTTGAGCCACCTGCACAAAGGCCGCCGCCAATTGCACATGAAAAGCTCGTGCAGCCAAGGGCACACTGCTGCTTTGCGCCTGTTCTAATGTTTGAACAAAGAGCCCTTGACTAGAGATTTCCCACAAACCATCCACATGACAGACAAGATGCTCAGCATGAAACAAATCTTTGTCTAACACTCTCATATCTTGCATTTTCGTGTTTAACACACTTGTACCGCCCCTATGCACACCAGCCAGATTTTTCCACGGTACATTTTTCTGTGCATGCTCCAAAAGAATGGCTGCTTGCCCCTCGTAACTGATGCTCGGGCATAGGCCTAAACCGGCAGATACGGCATCAAACAAACGCCCTACCGAAGAAGTCATGGGGGCGGGAAAAGCCTTTGCCAGCATTTCTAAAAGCATGGGCACCTGAACTACTGAGGCCAAAGGCTCCTGACACAACCAATCCTGTACTGTGGTACCGTGAGCTAACGTTAAAGCCAAACGCCAAGGGTCTTTGATGGCTTGCTCTCCTCCCATAAGCGCAAAAGGCGATAGACGCCCCATACGTTGATGTACGGCGTTTTCTGTATCTATATAGAGCACTTCGCCGCCCCAAATGGTACCGTCTTCTCCATAGCCTGTGCCATCAAGGGCAAGAGCAAGGCAAGGCGCCCCTGTTGCGGCAAAGCTTTGATGTTCAGCAAGCACCGCATAGGCATGAGCATAATGGTGTTGTAAGGCAAAACAGGGAATATCCCTTTGCGCTGCGTATTCTTGCGCCGCCTGTGTGCTCAAAAAATTGGGGTGTAAATCATGTACCACTGCTTGCGGGCGCACCTGTAACAGCATTTCCAAATGGGCCACCACTTCGCGCTGAAAAGCAAGCGTGTGTAGATTGTGCATATCGCCAATATGCTGGCTCACAAAAGCCATGTTCTTACGGCTTAGGCATACTGTATTTTTGAGCTCTGCCCCCATGCCCAATACCGAGGCAAAGGCTTTTCGCTTCGCAGACTTTTGTGGTGCAAAAGAGCCTTGCTTCG
Source organism: uncultured Desulfovibrionaceae bacterium (assembly GCA_964369395.1). Classification (GTDB taxonomy): domain Bacteria; phylum Desulfobacterota; class Desulfovibrionia; order Desulfovibrionales; family Desulfovibrionaceae; genus CAYJAD01. The sequence continues at coordinate 6,345 of CAYJHX010000040.1, read as the reverse complement.
GATTATGTTGCGCACAAGTACCTTTTGTACCCGTAGGATCTTGCGCAGTACCTACTTCTTCCGCAAAGTCTTGCCCTTCAAGCCCTCCCAATACTGTGGGGCGTGGCACATAGCCTCGAGCGCGACGAAAAAAGACCGCAGTGCGCTGTTGCGTATTTACGGACTTTTTGGCAAGCATGTCTGCGTCCAAGTCCGCAATTGAATCTGGCATATGCACTTGCCAAGGTATATCCTTGGTAAAAGCGGCACATACCGAATCATCAGTACGCACCAAAATATCTCTATTGTGCAGCAAAAAAAGATCCGCAAAGGCAGAAAGCCTATGCAAAGCCTCCCTATTTCCCAAGCAAATGGGCTCCCCTCCTGCATTGCCAGAAGTCATAACCAAGGCTAGCGGGCATTCTGATGGCAGCATTTTTTGCAAATGCATAAAGAGCGCCTTGTGTAAAGGCGTATAGGGCAATACAAGGCCAATGGTGTCGGTATCCGGCGCTAAAATATTCGGCAATGCGCTTTTGCGCTTACACAGCACAATGGGTTTTTCTATACTGGTAAGAAGCTGTTCTTCTTCACTATGTATATGGGCAAGCGCATGCGCCATAGACACATGAGGCACCATAATTGCCAGCGGCTTGTGCGGACGTTGTTTACGTTCCCGCAAACGCGCAATGCTTTCTACAGCAAAGGCAGAGCAAGCCAAATGAAAACCCCCAAGACCCTTTATGGCCACAATACTTCCCGCCAACAAAGCAGTTGCCACTTGAGCCAGTGCCGCTTGCCCCGTATGGCATTGATTCTGTTGTTGCGCCTGTTGTTGTTCTTTCTCTTGACTGTGTTCTTGTGCCTGTCCTTGTGCCTGTTGTGGTATATACTGGTGCGTGCAATGTTGCTTTTGCTGCAACAAAACACCTGCCAAATCAGTACATTGTGCTTCTACCGCATGTATGGCAGGCACCGTCCACACCTCTGGCCCACACACAGGGCAAGCATTGGGTTGAGCATGAAAACGCCTGTCCAAAGGGTTATCATACTCCTCTTGGCACGTTGCGCACAGAGGAAAACAGTGCATAGAGGTAGTGGCCCTATCATAAGGAATGCTCTTGGTAATGGTATAGCGCGGGCCACAATTGGTACAATTGGTAAAAGGGTACGCATGGCGACGATTGCGGTTATCTTCCATATCCTTCTGACATTGCTCACAAAGGCCAGTATCTGGGCTAATCAATACTGTATGCCCACCGCTGCCCTCACTGTGCTCAATAAAAAAATCTTTTTCTTCTGTTTGCAGCGCCATCTCCGTAACTGAAAGCGAGGTCAACTTTGCCAAAGGAGGTAAAGAATGGTGCAAAGCTTGCAAAAACGCCTCTATTTGAGATGCTTCTCCTTGAATTTCAATACAAACGCCAGAGGAGGTATTGCCTACATGGCCCAAAAGTCCTCTTTCTACGGCCAATCTATAGATGAAAGGACGAAAGCCAACACCTTGCACTTGCCCTGCAACCAAAAGGCGACGACGAATATATTGCGATTGTTTTGTCTTCATCCAAAAACTTTACCAAAAAAGCTTTTTCTTTGCATCAAAATTTCATACCCTTAACATCTTGTTTATCTAAAAAAATGTACCGAGTGCGTTCTCATTTTAGCTATTTACTTATCAGAAATACTGTTATAAAACAATACTTTGTTTTTTCCGCAAGCCCAGAAAGTTGTTATAGCAACTTCTACTCTTGCCAAAGCCCGCTTTTTTGTATACAGGAATTTAAATACTTACGCAAAAATCTCATTTTAGGAAAGAAAGTGGAAAAGAAATTAGGCAAAAGAATACAGCATTTTCGCGAAAGTCGCTCCATGAGCTTGGAAAGTTTAGCCGAACGTACTGGTTTATCCAAAGAATTTTTACAAGGATTAGAAGAAAATCAGATTTACCCAAGCATTGGCCCTTTACAAAAAATCGCCTGCGCTTTGGGGGTACGTTTAGGCACCTTTATGGATGATGAAATTTCCAAAGACCCCATCATCAACTCCTTACATCACAGCGCGTCAGATTTAGCCATACAACGCTGTAGAACCAGCAATGTAAGCTATGCCTATTCGGCCTTAGCTGCGGGTAAGAGCGATCGCAATATGGATCCTTTTTATATGACTATCCTGCCATGCACAGAAGAAGAACAAACAAGCTCTTCACATCAAGGAGAAGAGTTTATTTTGGTGCTCAAGGGACAAATAAAAATAGTTTATGGGCTCGAAACGCATATTTTAGATCAAGGACAAAGTATTTACTACAACTCTATCGTTCCACATCATGTTTCCGCTTATCAGGATGAAGCGGCAGAAATTTTAGCTGTTATATATCACCCCTAAACCATCCGACAGACCGCTCAAAAGGCCCTCCAAGAGCAGCTTAGAAAGATAGACAAAAACAGCACACAGACACTTCACAAAATTCATATGCAAGCATGTTGAGATACAATATGAAAGATAACACCAAAGAAAAAGACACAGAATTTGTTTTACGCGAATTTACCCTAGGGCAACTCCTTGATGACACAGTAGCGCGTTTTCCCAACAACGACGCCGTCGTTTATGTAGACAGAGAATATCGTCAAACGTGGAAAGAGTTTGCTCAAACCGTGGACGAGCTGGCCAAAGGCCTCATGGCCCTTGGTGTCCAAAAAGGCGAAAAAGTAGCTATTTGGGCTAATAATGTTCCCTACTGGGTGGCATTGCAATTTGCCACAGCCAAAATTGGCGCCATTTTAATTACAGTAAATACGAATTATCGCGAACACGAGCTGCGCTATTTGCTACAACATTCTGAGTGCGAAAATCTTTTCATTGTCGATGGTTTACGCGATCACGACTTTGTTAAAACCCTTTATGAAATTTCGCCGGAACTTAAATTTCAATCGCGCGACCATTTCAACACCAACATATTTCCCCATTTGCGACGCATCTTTTTTCTTGGGCACGAAAAACACCGCGGCATGATTTCTATTCCAGAATTGCGTGCCATGGCCGCCATGGTCAGCCCAGAAGACTATGCTGCACGCCAAGCTTCTTTAGACCCGTGGGATGTCATCAATATGCAATACACCTCGGGCACCACAGGCTTTCCTAAAGGCGTTATGCTTACCCACGTAGGTATAGGGCTCAATGGCTACTGGATTGGGCGCCACCAAGGCTTCACAGAAAAAGATCGGCTCTGCTTACCAGTACCGCTTTTTCATTGCTTTGGCTGTGTGCTTGGTGTGGCAGCCTGTGTCAACCACGGCACAGCCATGATTATTTTAGAAAATTTTCAACCGCTACACATGCTAGAAGCCATTGATAGCGAGAAATGTACTGCCGTATACGGTGTCCCCACCATGTTTATTGCAGTCCTTGAACACAAAATGTTTGATCGCTTTGACATGTCTAGCTTACGCACAGGGGTTATGGCCGGTTCTGTCTGTCCTGAACCACTAATGCGCCGTGTTACCGAAAAAATGCATTTAAAAGATATTACCATCTGCTACGGCCTTACGGAAGCTTCGCCGGTTATCACACAATCTACCGTTGATGATTCTCTTTCTTTGCGCTGTACCACCGTAGGCAAAGCCATGCCCGGCATTGAGGTAAAAGTCATTGACCCTGAAACAAAAAAAGAGCTGCCTCGCGGTCAACAAGGCGAAATCATATGTCGCGGCTATAATGTGATGAAGGGCTATTACAATATGCCAGAAGAAACCGCCGCGGCCATCACTACCGACGGGTGGCTACACTCTGGCGATTTAGGAACCATGGATGAAAACGGCTATGTGGTTATTACCGGACGCATAAAAGATATGATTATCCGTGGTGGCGAAAACATTTACCCACGAGAAATAGAAGAATATCTGCTCGATATGGAAGGGGTTTTAGATGTGCAAGTGGTAGCCGTCCCCAGCTACAAATACGGCGAAGAAGTGGGGGCCTTTATTCTACCCAAACCAGAATGCGAAATTTTGCCCGAAGATGTGCGCGATTTTTGCCGTGGAAAAATCTCTTGGTTTAAGGTACCACGTTATATACACACGGTAGACGCCTTCCCACTTACAGGCAGTGGCAAGATACAAAAATATAAATTGCGTGAAATGGCCGCTAAGCTTTGGCCGGAGGCTATGAAACCCTCAAAGTTTAGCAAAATATAAGAACACGCTAGCGAGAAAATATGCCCCCCATTACTACAAGTCCTTTTCCTTTTGGCTCACTACGCATTGCCATTGCGCTTTTATTGTTATGGTGTTGCGCTTTCTTAGGAACAATGATAGAGCCCCTTATGCAAAGCAAGGCATGGGCTCAAAACTTTGACGCATTTAGCATAGATCTACCTTCAGATTGGGCCTACGCTCAAGATATAGACACCTATGCTTTTACAGCGCCACAAGAAAGCTGCATTGTCACCGTACTGATAGCGCCACACCAAGACACAACATATCGCGAATTTGTCATAGGCTTTTATCAAAACCTACAAGGCAAAAATGCCAAAAACATTGATAACGGCTTTACTTTTGATATGACCATCCCCAATGACGTTTCGGGAAAAGTGCGCGTTTCCATGCAAAATGAAAATTTTGCTGTGGTCAGCGCCATGGGGCAGTGCTTTCCTTATAAGGAAGTTATCTCTTCTTTGCGTATTTTAGATAAAAATAAACAGCCTCTACAGGGAAATGTGCGTCCGTATCCACTTTTAGACACCCCGTAGCAAGCTGTTAGGGAGTATATCATGCTTACTACCACCGGCAAAGCCTTTGCCCAGCTGCACATATCCATCATCCTTGCAGGATTTACCGGCATTTTAGGTAAGCTTATCAGCATGGGCGAAGGCCTACTCGTCTGGTATCGCATGCTTTTTACCTTCGTTATTTTTGGTATTTACCTTTTATGTACCGGAAAATTAGAAAAAATATCGTGGAAGGATTTTTGTAAAATTGGCTTTACAGGTGTCCTTATTGCCCTGCACTGGCTCTTTTTTTACGGCAGTATTAAGCTTTCCAATGTTTCCATTGGGGTGGTATGTTTTTCGTTGGTAGGGTTTTTTACGGCCATCTTAGAGCCCTTTTTCATGCGTACGCGCTTTTCTTCCCGTGAATTTATCTACAGCATTCTCACAGTATTTGGCGTGTGCCTTATTTTCTCTTTTGATGTACGTTATAGACTAGGAATTATTGTTGGTATTATTGCGGCCTTACTCTGCGCCCTGTATACCATTGGCATTCGCAAACTTTGCCATGGCTACAGCGCTCATACCACGCTTTTGCACCAAATGGGAGGCGGAGTTCTTTTTCTTACCCTTATCATGCCATTTTATCTAGATTATTTTCAGATAGAAAATATCCTTCCCTCTTGGCAAGATACCGTCATGCTGCTTATCTTAGCTGTGTTTTGTACTATTGGCATGAGTATACTGCTCATCAAAAGCTTACAGCATATCTCTGCCTTTACTGTCAATTTAAGCTATAACCTTGAACCTGTATACAGCATTGTCATTGCCATTGGCTTTCTGGGCGAAGCCCACGAGCTCAACTTTTCTTTCTATTTAGGGCTTAGCTGCATTATTGCTTCTGTGATCTTGCAAACTTTATGGGTTATGCACAGCAAAAAAACACCCTAGCCCATTAACCCCCATATTTTCTGGGCAACTCCACCTCATACCAATGGTGCAAAAGGGTTTCATCACTCACATGCCAATGCCGACTTTGCTCATAAAAGGTGAGGAGCTCTTGCTCTACTTTGGCAAAATGCATAATCTCTTGACGAGCATGACTTTGCAATTGTCGCTCGCGACAAAAGACAACAAGGCATTCTAACATATTAAAATAATTATCTGAATGAGGTACTTGCAAGCCTAGAAAAAATTCTGCATAAAAAGGCGTTTCTACGCTAATAGAGTTTTCAAAATCTAGCATATGTACATCGACATGTTCTAACATTTGACAAAGATATTGCTCTACAGGCGAGAGCTCCCCTCGCCCTTTCAATTCTTGGCAAAGGTTTTTTATGTGCGAAACATGGGTAGAAAATGACATATAGCCCCCTATATAGCATGACGATTATTATGTGTTTTTATATAATCAAAACTTGTTTGTCAATATTTGACTATCGCCAATACTCTGTGAGACCATAACAACCAATTGCATAGAGATTTTTACTAAAGAATGTTTTCTGACGCGCCTTACTGTATCCCCTGTTTTCAGCAAAACTACTACTATAATAAATGAATAGAAACCTCTGCATAATTCTAAAAAACATTAAAACACATGGATTGCTTTGCTTCGCTCGCAATGACTTTCTTTGTAATACCAAGTCATTGCGAGGAGCGCAGCG
>CAYJHX010000039.1:0-10657 GCA_964369395.1 uncultured Desulfovibrionaceae bacterium | reverse complement strand
CGTTCGCATACGGCGCCCAGTGTGCCGCTGAGCTCTAGACCCCCAGCAGCTTCTGGGGCTTCTGCTGCTTCTATACCCTCTGCCATGCCAATGCCTCCCATGTCTGGTGCTACCCCTGTAGCTTATGAGGGAAGACCCGTAGGGTATGTGGAGGGAATACAAGGGGCGGGCGTAGGAGACTATGGATCTGTTCCCACACAACAAACGGCACCTGCACAATATACGATGCCAACACAACAAATGGCACCTGCACAGCACGCAATGCCCACACAACAAATGGTACCTGCACAGCAACGTGGTAGCACACTCGATACTCTTTCCATGGCACAACCCACTCCAGAACGCCCCACAGCGCATTCAGAAGGGGCAGGGCTAGATTTGTTTATGCCGCCGCCCAACCGCCGATAGTGGTGAGGTGCTCACAGGGGGGTGAAAATGGTCAATTGTTACGCCAGCGATAAAAAACTGCCTATATGTAGCTAAAACGTTAGGTGTATTGTTTTTTGCGCCTTTTGTTTTGCACACATCATTGGGGATTATGAAGAAAATGTAGTTTTAATGGCGTGATTTGTATTGAGTATTAAAATGGGTTAAAACAAGTGCTTTGTTTAGGCAACTGTGCGAGCAATGTTTGTTTTGTGGTAGCTATTCTTTTTGCTATCCTTTTTTACCCTCTAGAAGCTTGTAAATATGCTTGACGTAAAAGGGGGTAAGGGGTGCTTTCGGCGAGCAGTAGGTAGGGCGCACGTAGCCAAAATTTACGTATGCTGGTGGCATGTAAATGACGTTTTGTTATGCACTCTTGTCTGTATTTGTGGCCTAGATTGTGTAAAAGATTAGTAAGTGCTTGTGCCCTATGGCGAGCTCTATGAGCCGTATCCACTGTGTTAAAGCCTTGTCTGGCAAGCCGCTCCCTTTCTTTTTCGTGATTCAGCAAAAAGTCTATTTTGCGTAATATATCAGACATATTAGTGATATCGTAGCAAAGCAAATCTTTACCGGGGCTAAAAAGTGTGGTGAGGCCGTGCTCCACGTGAGGGGTGAGTAAGGCTGAGCCACAGGCAAGAGCTTCGAAAATACGAAAATTCACATCGCCAAATTCACAAAAATTCAAAATAACGCGTCCGTGAGGGAAAAGCTGCGCATAGGCTCCCTGTGTCACATGCACGGGTATGTGTTTTTGTACTTCCTCAAAAAAGATTTTTCTGGCTGGAGTTGTTTCTGCATTGACGGTGCCCACAAAAAGACAATCCCAATATTTTTCTGCCAAAGGGTTGGGGCTGTCGCTATCTTGCGCAAAAGCCGGAAACCACTGTATATGGTGCGCAGGAAGGTATTTTTTTTGAAAAGAAGGGATATGGTCTTTAAGGCTTACAAGGCAAGCGTCAAAAGCTTGGGCGTAGTAAGGGTACCAGCTATGTATATGAGAATCCACCACATAGAGTATTGTAAAGCAAGGGAAATTTTCTATGCCAAGCACAAAAGGAGGCAGGCTTTTATCGCCTACCACCAAGATGTCTGGTTCAAAACCAGCTAAGCGTACAATATCATCCCAAGTAAATACTTGCATTTCTGCAAAATCGTGAAAAGAAACATCCCAATCAAAGGCAGATAGCGAGGTATGAAAGTACGGGTTTCCTAGCCAAAAAATTTTTTGCATGGTGTCCTGTAAAAAAGAATGATGCGCTTTATTATGTATTGCATGCCGGTCATAAACACGTTACAATAAACGCCTAATGCCATCGGCCTCAACCAAACTGCATAGACCAGCACAATGTATCACGTAATACTGAGAGTTTAACTGGAAAATCATCACGTGTCCACATCTTTACCGCCACCTCCTTCTTTGGGATCGTCTTCCCCTGCTTCTTCGAGTGTTGATCGCACACGCGCAAAATTTTCTTTTTGGCGCGGTTTCTTACTTGTGTTTTTTGTACTCGTGTTGCTTGTAGTGTTGATTTTTGGAGCCTTGTATGTCTATTTGAAAATGTATCCAGATGTGGTGAGTCAAAAAATATCTGAAGAGTTGCAAAAGCATACAGGTATTGAAGCCACTTTTTCTGGCGTAGATGTGACGCTGTTCCCTTTGCCGGCCTTATCTTTTGTAGATGTAAAGCTAACTCAAAAAAAATTCACTCTTAGCGTGGCTTATGCTACTGTAACGCCGTCGCTTTTGGATATGGTGGATGGTAGTTTTTCCTTGGGGCACATTTCTCTTTGGCGGCCGGTATTGCAGTGGCGAGGGCAAAATATAGCTGTGGATGCTTCTGCCACGCGCCCTATGCCAACGGAGCTTACTATGGCATCTGCAGGAGTTGTGTCATCTACATCAGCTACGTCACCTATGCCAGTAACATCAACTACGTCAAATATATCAGCCACGCCACCTACAGATAGCCTTGCTGTGTCTTCATCTGTGCAAAAAACTACGGTAACTCTGGCAACCGTGGAGGATATGACCAAACATCTACAAGATATCCTGAATAATGCCGATGAATATATTCCGACGTTGTTTTTTGGCTCTGTTGTAGAGGTTAAGCATGGAAAAGTTATATGGGAAGAAGGTAACATCGTAGCGCAATGTGAAAATATCCAATCTTTTTTGCGCTTGGGGTCTTTGGGGGCAGTACACGGTGATATGAGCTTTTCCTCCGCATATGCTTTTATAGCGCAAAAACCCTATGCGCGTTTGAACGATTTCTCGGTAGAGTTTTCCGGTGATGTGTTTGAAGATATAGAGGCCACTTTGCAGACGGCATTTACGGTATCGGGTCTTGTGCAGCAAGGGCATGTGACAACAAAGGCAAAATATACTGTAGCTTCTGAAGATGATGATGACGATGAACTACAAAGTAATATAGCTCTTGATGAAGATTCACTGTTGCAGCTTTCGTGGGATACGCAGGGGCAGCTTTTATGGGAAGGAGCTCCGCTGGCCATACAAAGCACAGGTATTATGGAAGGGCACCTAGAAGATATACTCTATTTTCGAGATGTCCGTGTGCAAATGGAGAAGGACGCGGCTCTACTGAACGCTTCTCTTCATGTAAGCAACATGGCTCAGCCTGTATTAAAAGGAAGCATTGCCGTAGAGCGCCTCAGTTTGTCGCAATGGTTTGGCTTTGCCAGAAATTTACCTTTAGGCTTGCAAAATACCTTGGATACTATCAAGGGGAATGTGCAATTTGTCATGAATATGCAGGGTTTAGATGTGCACTCTGTGGAAGCAGAAGCAGCCCATGCGCATTTTACAGGAAAGGGTGGGGTAGAGAGCTGGTCTAAGCCTGTTATTTTTTTGGATATTGCTAGTGATGAAGTGCATTTAGGGCAGGTGTACCCTGAAATAGAAGCGAAACAACCTTCTGCTTTGACTTTTGCTCACACGCCTTTACTTTCTACAACTCCTGCCGCCGCGCAAGATATTGCGTCAAAAATTACTGTTGATTATGATATTCGCATTGGCACCAAAAAACTGTTGGCGTGGGATTTGCTTTTAGACTCGATGTCTTTTCGCTGTTCTTCTGCGGGGGTAAGTAAAAATCAAAAAATTCCGAAAAAGCATAAAAATGCTGTTTTTTTAGATTTTGCAACGGAAAAATTTTACGGGGGACGTGCTGAAGGTGAAGTGATATTGTATACTTTGCCTTCGAAAAAAATGGCTTACGATATTACTGGTATATTGCGTAATGTGCAAGCCGAAGCTCCTGTAAAACGTATTTTTGGCTTTACTCTTTTTGATGGACGCATCAGCGTAGATACCTCGTTTACAGCCCAAGGGGCCTCGGTGAGCGAATTTTTACTCTCTAAACAGGGTATGGCAGCTTTGCGGGTGGATGATGGGCGATTTTATGGTCAATCTGACAAGGCTTTTCCTTTCAAATTGCTGACACTTGCCAGTGATTTTACAGCGCAAAATCCCGCGAAAGTGCAGGGTAAAACACTTCCTCCTAGTCTCAACTACAAAGGGCATTGGAATGCTTCTTTGCGTGCTAAAGATTTTTCCACCAAGGCTTCTTGGAATGGTACTGTGGCGCTGACAGGCCAAAAGTATGCTACTGTAGAGTTCCGTGACGTTCCTATAAGAGCGACTTTAGACCTTGCACCAGAGTTAACGAAACTTTCTTCTGCATTAACCATGAATATCGACGGAAGACTTTCTTTAAATACAAAAAAGCATACAGCCAGCGTTACTCGAGCACAAGCGTCTATTCCGGATTTTGGTTCTTTGCATGTTTCTGGTGAAGGGGCTGTTGATTTTGCTAAAGAACTTTCATGGTCAGTAAATTTTTCGGGATCTACGGCATCTCTTTCAGAATTGCTTTGGCGTGTGGATGAACAGGTACAATCTGCGGTGCCAGCAACTTTGCCACAACGTATGACCGGTAGCGCAAAAATTTCTTTTGCTAAAAATCTTTTGCGCGTAGAGGCATTGTCTTTGCGAACCGACGCTATGCACGTAAAAGGGTATATACGACGTACGTTTGAAGCCATCCCTCAATGGAACTTTGACCTTTCTTTAAATAGCTTGAATTTTGATACTTTGTTTGCCAAAAACTCTTCTTCGGCTACTGTACAGGATCTAGGGAAGCAAGAAAGCACGGAAAGGGGGCATCGCGCAGGAACAGGTATGGCCAGTCCTAAGAAAGGCGTAAATCTAGCGGGAACTTGGCTCGATAATCTTCGCGCCCAAGGTAAGCTACGTTTAGAAAATCTGCGTATAAAGAAACTTCTTTTACAAGATGTTTTTATCCCCATACATATAGAGAAATCCCGTATGACGTGCGATTCTATTACTGCCACCATGTATGAAGGAACCTTATATTTACAGTTTACTGGGCATGGGCAGGGAAATACCTTGCAAAGTACGTTGAAGGCAGAAACGCAAGCGGTGAATTTATTTGCTTTGACGCAAGATTTAGGTATGACAACGGCGCTTTCTGGCCCTGCAAGTGTGAATCTTGCTCTACAAGGGCCGCTTACGGATTCTATTTTAGCCGGGCTTAAGGGAACATGGAGCGTGCATGTGGGAAGAGGCTTTATGCAGTCTCGAGATGGGCGCGGCAATCTTTCCGGACGACCTACATATATTACATCTTTTAGTGATAATGGTACGCTAGAGCATGGTATTTTGCGTAGTCATCGTTTTTTCCTTATGGGGCCGGATATTCAAGTGACAGGCGGCGGCTTTTTGAATCTTGTTAATAATACCCTTGATATGAGCTTGGTGGCTGATATGGGTAAATTAGTTGATATTCCTGTGCGTTATTATGGAAGTTTGAATAATCCCCAGCGCGATTTAAATGACGGCGCGGTGATTTTGGCCACCATTGGTACTTTGGGAACAGGAGTCTTTGATCTCATTGGCGGCATTTTTGATATTTTATTTGGCGCTTTTTAGAAAATTTTACGGTATTTATTATACAGAGTCCTTTTTTTACGCTTGATATGCAATTTTTATTTCGAATAGTTTTTTGTTCTGAATACTTGCATAGGATTGAGGGTTGTGGCATAGTATTTGAAAGGCGCATTGTCGCCGAGTGTATTGCCTCTGAAAGAAAAGGAAGAATAGCGTATGGTATTGGAGCTTCGTCAACAACTTAAGCTGGCTCAACAGCTTATAATGACACCACAATTACAACAAGCCATCAAATTGTTACAGTTATCTCGATTGGAACTTGTGGAAACTGTGCAACGTGAGCTTTTGGAAAATCCTTTCTTAGAAGAAGGCTTTGAAGACGGTTTTGATACAGAGAAGGCAGAGGTTCGCAAAGATACCGAAACTGAAAGCGTCTATGATACCGAATTGGCCAAAGGCGCCGATTGGGAAGATTATTTGGGAGAATTTGCTTCATCTCCGCGCAATACCCAAATGCGCGAATACGAAGCTTTAGAAGATATTTCTTCTTTCGAATCTCGCTATACCGAGAAGCCTTCTTTGGCAGCGCATTTGCTTTGGCAATTACGCCTTTCTTCTTCTTTAGATGACGCTCAAAAAAACATTGGCGAAGTTATCATAGGTAATTTATCTTCTTTAGGATATTTGCAAGCGTCTCTTGAAGACATTGCTCAGATGGCAGAATGTACCGAAGATGCCGTAGAAGATGTGCTGCAAGTAATGCAATTTTTTGATCCCATTGGTGTGGCGGCACGCTCTGCCCAAGAATGTCTTATGGTGCAGCTGCGCAGTTTAAATTATGACCGCGATCCCATACTTGTTTCCTTGGTTTCTGAACATTTAGAAGATTTAGAGAATAAGCGCTATAAGCCTTTGCTGCGCAAGTTTCATTTAACCATGGAAGACCTTGCAGAATATTTAGATATTATTCAATCCTTAGAGCCGCTTCCCGGTGCTTCTTTTGGCAGTGGCGAAACGGCTTTTGTCAGCCCTGATGTATTTGTTTATCAATACGGCGGAGATTTTGTTATTGTTTTAAATGACGATGGTTTACCGCATTTGCAATTGTCTGATACTTTGTCTGAAAATGTAGAGACCATGGCTAGCGATGATAAAGAATACTGTTTTGAAAAAATGCGAGCTGCCTCTTGGCTTATAAAAAGTCTTTACCAAAGGCAACGCACATTGTATAAGGTAGTTGAGAGCATCATAAAATATCAGCGACCTTTTTTTGAACAGGGCGTGACGCAGCTTGCACCGCTTATTCTTAAAGATATTGCCGATGATATTTCCATGCACGAATCCACCGTGAGCCGCATTACCTCCAATAAATATGTGGCAACCCCGCACGGAATTTTTGAGTTAAAATTCTTTTTTAACAGTGCATTGGCTTTGGATGATGGTAGTCAAGTGGGCTCAGAAAGTGTTAAAGCTTTAATCAAAAAGTTTATTTCTGAGGAAGACCCTAAAAGCCCCTTAAGTGACGAACGTATAGGGGAAATGTTAAAGGAGCATCTTAAGGTGAATATTGCACGAAGAACAGTGGCAAAATACCGTACTGCCATGGAAATTCCCTCTTCTTCGCGCAGAAAAGAGCATTTTTAGTGTTATTTGTGTTAGTTTCTCGATCTCGTACGATGTTTTCACTTTTGTCATCGTGTCTTTGTTGGTCATGATGACTGAAGCAAAGGAGGAGCCTATGAATATTGCTTTCACATTTAAGAATTTTGAACCTTCTGAACACCTTAAGAAGTATGCTCGCCGCCGGTTTGAAAAACTGGGACGCTTTTTTGGCAAAGCTTCTGGCCTTGATGTGCAGGTGAATCTAAGTATTGATAAATTCCGCCAAGTGTGTGATGTGCGCATTAGCGGTGAAGGTCTTGCTTTAACAGCCACAGAAAAGACAGAAGAAATGTATTCTGCCATTGATTTAGTGCTCGATAAATTAGAGGCACAAATCAAAAAGCACGTTTGCCGTCTAAAAAAGCAACATCGCCAAGCTCGCAATGCCAAAGTAGAGGTCTTTACCTATAACTTTGGTGCCGAAAATGACGAAGGGCACATTGGCACACGTCGCTTTGAACCTAAGCCCATGTCCTTAGATGAGGCTGTGCTACAATTAGAAGCCGTAGGCAGTGAGTTCCTAGTCTTCTTAAGTGAAGAAAATCAACGCATCAATGTGGTATATCGCCGCAAGAGCGGAGATTTTGGACTTATTGATCCCGTAGTATAAAAGGTGTGCTCTGCTGCTTCTTTGCGGCAGAGCACTTTTTTGTTTCTTTTTTCCATTTCAGACATGCTTATGGGGAAAGCTATGCGAAACTGTGAAAACGCGCAATACATACCCATAAAGGCTTTGATTGCGGCTGGCTTGTCTGGCGCCGGAAAAAGTACTGCTTTGCAAGTTTTTGAAGACTTAGGCTACTTTACCGTCGAAGGTTTGCCCACCTCTCTTGTCTATGAAATGATCACCATGATGCGCCATGACTCCATGCGCCATTTCAAAGGCATTGCCCTAGGCATTTCTTTGCATACAGCACAGAGCACTGAAGATTTACATACGGCTCTACGTATGCTGTGTTTGCAAGATGTAAACACCCAAATAATTTTTCTTGAAGCAGACGAAGGTGAGCTTTTACGTCGCTATGCTACCACACGCCGCCCGCATCCCTTAGAAGGTGATGGGATAGGCTTGGAGAAAGCCCTGCAGAAAGAGTATACAAAGCTTGAAGATGTACGTAAAATGGCGAATCTTGTGCTGGATACCACGAAATTTTCCATTCACGATTTGCGCCGAGCTTTACAACAGCATTATGGAAAAGAGGGAAGTGGGCAAGATTCTTTGCGCCCCACCAAGGTAAATATTATTTCTTTTGGTTTTAAATATGGAGTACCTAAAGAAGCGGATATGGTTTTTGATGTTCGCTTTTTGCCCAATCCGCATTTTGATGTGGCTTTGCGACCGCTTTCTGGTAAGGATGCTGCCATAGATGCCTATGTTTATGGAACTAATTTGGAGCAGATGTTTTTTTCAAAATTTCGCGAGTTTATTTTGTTTATTCTGGGGCTTATGGAGGCAGAGGGGCGTTTTCGCCTGACATTGGCCATTGGTTGTACTGGCGGACGGCACCGTTCGGTGGCGACAACAGAGCGACTTTATAAAGCCATACAGCAGGCAGGATATGTGACTTCATTGGAACACAGACACATGACTTTAGATACGAAGTAATGTAAAACATGTTGCGTGAAGAGGCAAAACGAATACGCATTGGTGTACACTGTGCAGAGTTGTCCTTCTCGATGTAAAAATAAAAATGACGCGAAATTTTGTTTATTAGAGGTAAATTATGAGCAATGGATTAGATGTTCAGGGTAAGGAAACGATACAAGGGACTGAAGGAATTCAAGTGGGCATTATTATTGTGGCTCACGGTGATTATGGCTCTGTGACCTTACGCACGGCCGAAACTATTCTTGGTCCATTGACAGATTGTGCTTCTATTAGTGTCGACGTGGCGCGCGATGTGGAAGAAACGGTGCAACGATTGGAAGATGCCGCGGCGCGGCTTGATAAAGGTGCTGGCGTAATTATTTTGACTGATATGTTTGGCGGCACCCCCACCAATTTGAGTCTTGCCTTGCTAGCAAAGCATCATGTGGAAGTGGTCACCGGTGTTAATTTACCTATGGTTATGAAGGTTTTTTCTTCTCGCCTGAAGTCTTTAGAAGAGGTGGCAGCTCTTGCCGGAGAAGCTGGAAAAAGCGGTATTGTGGTGGCAGGTACTATGTTATCGCCGCAGAAAGAAAAATAGATTATGACTGTTTTTCGAGTGGACAATAGGTTAGTGCATGGGCAAATTATTGAAGCCTGGCTTCCCTATACGGGGGCAGAGCATGTTTTTGTGGCGCAAGATGCCTTGGCTCAAGATATTTTGCAGCAAGAAATCATGAGTCTTGCTATGCCACAGCGGGTGCAAATGCATTTTGTGTCGGTAGAAAAAGTACTCTCGCTGTTAGCTGCTTACCCCAAGAGTTTTGTTCTTTTTGAGAACCTGCATGATTTACAACGCTGTTTGCAAGGGGCCACCGATTCGATGGCTTTTGCCTATCTCAATATAGGAAACCTGCACGATGCGTCCCATGCGGATTCTCATAATGGTGCCTTGGCTAAAAAACATATCGCGCCGCATATCTTTGTGACAGACGCCGAATGGAAAATTTTAGAAAGGCTTAATCAACAGTACGATTTAGATTTTCGCTCTATTCCATCAGAGAAAAACCGAGGTCTTTATGAACTCAACCTATAACATACTTTCCTTTGGCATACCGTCTTTGAGTGCGCTTTCTCCCTTTTTGCTCGTACTTCTCTGCGCTTTTTTTTTGTCATAGCCCATAGCGTACGTACTTCTTTTCATATCCTTTTTTTAGATCGTCCCTTGGTTATGGCGCTCTTTTTGGGTTTTTGCACAGAGAACCTCCCTTTTGCTTTGGCGTTGGGACTGGTGCTAGAGCTTTTTTGGCTGGATGCCTTGCGATTGGGGCTTATTGTGCCGCCTTCGGGTACCTTTTCTTTTTTATTGCTTTACCCATTGTGTCTACTTTTTCATTGGTATTTGCCTTCTTTATTACCTCTGCCCTTAGTGCTGTGTCTTGCTTTTGGTTATGCAGCTTCTTGGTTGGAGCAATGGCAGCGGCGTAAAAATGCTGTCTATGACGCTCACTTGCAGGCGTGGGTTGAGCAGACGACTTCTGATATATCACCTGCGACGCTTCCTGCATGCTCCTCCCCTTCTTCTCGATGTTTTTTTGAAAGCAATGCAGAATCTTCTTCAAAAAATATTTTGCCACTCTCGCCAACAGAGATTATCGCTTTTTCGCGTTGGTTCATATTTTGGTCGGCGGCGGCACTCTATGTGCTGTGCTTTAGCGTGCTCTATGGCTTTTTTTATTGGCTGGAAAAAGTCTATATAGTGCCAAGCGTACCCACAGTAAGTTGGAATATGCTATATGGATTAGGTTTGCTAGGGGCTGTGCTTTCTTTGCGTACAAAGCAGGCCTATGCTGTGCTGGCTATGGCTTTCGTGTTCTTATTTATGTGGTATGCTGTAAAGTGAGAACCCTGATTATGGTAAATGGAGTGATTAAAAGTTTTTGGAAAAGGGAGGGGGTGCGGGGGAGGGGAATAAACGTTTTTTAAAAAAGTTTTTTTACCCCCCCCCCAAAAAATGGTGTTTTAAAAAAAAATTAAAAAACACATTGAAA
>CAYJHX010000038.1:8571-10742 GCA_964369395.1 uncultured Desulfovibrionaceae bacterium | reverse complement strand
CAAGCTCTAGGGCTGCGGTGCCGGCGGCGCGTCTGGCATCATCAAAGGTGTCGCCGGTGATGACAATATCTACAGAGTCGCCACCAAGTCGGCGTACTTCATGGGCTTTCATGCGGGCCACAGTGGTGGGCATGGTAATGCGCGCTTTAATACCAAGACGTGCGGCGGCCAGTGCCACCCCTTGAGCGTGATTTCCTGCCGAGGCGGTAACAACGCCTTTGGCTAAGGTAGAAGCTTGTTGAGAGGCAATAAAATTGTACGCACCACGCCATTTATAGGAATGCACGGGGGAGAGGTCTTCGCGCTTGAGCAAAAGCATACCACCACCTTCTTGGGGGTGTTGTTCCAAGGGGGTAGGGGGGTGCAGTTGGTACACATTGCTACGAGCACGGGTGATGAGATTGAGCAGTTTTGTATTGTCCATGTTTTGCCTCGTTGAAATTTCGTGGCGCATGATAGGGCAAATTGTGCCAATGGTAAAGCTTTTAACGCGGATGTTTTTTGGTGGCCTTGTAGTTACGCTGTATAAGAACCTTTTGCTCTTGACTTTTATCTAAAAAAATATGAGGTATAAAGAAATAATTTCCGCATAAGGAGATAGTCATGAAACAAGCTTTTCAAGATGCCAAAAGCATTTGTAAAACTATATTACGCAATGGTTATGATGCGCACGTGATCAATATGCCCTTACAGGTACGCCTTGCAAACCCTGGCGACCCCATACATATTGATATTGCTTGCGAGCCCGACTTTGCTACATTGCAAAAGATTTTCCCTCATATGACGAGCAATGAAAATGCAAATTATATAGGACAACTGGTAGAAGAGGAATATACTTTCCATTTTTACCCCATGGAAATGGAAGACGCCACACATCCCGAAAGAGCCTTGTTGCATATTGCCCCGCGTATGGTGCAAAATGTTAACTTTGCCACGCGCATAGACTCATATCTTTCTCGCTTTCGGAGCACAGAAGAGGAACATGCCTTTGCCGGTTTTGAAGATTTTTCCACCGGTGCCATTTCCTTTGCCGGTCTTCCCGATGAAATGTTGCGCAGTAATTATCTTTTAGGCATTCGCGCCTTGCGTTTTGCTGCAAACTACGATTTACCCATTACGCCTAATACTTGGGTAGCCATTGTGCGCTCTAGTTCGCGTATTTTAGATTACGTACCTACCTTACAAATTATGGATGAATGGCGCAAAGTGACCGCCGAAGCCATGTGGAAATTTGTAAAACTCATGTACGATGCACAAATTTTACACGGGGTTGTGCCGGAAGTGGCCTCTTTGTCTTGCCTTAAACATGCCAAAAATGATGATGGTGAAGAAGAAACCGTCTTTGAACATACCATTGAGTGTATGCGTCGCTATCCTGAAGAGGAGTTTCATCACGATTGGTTTGGCACGCTAGCCATGTTCTTTCACGACGTGGGGCGCCTTTATACGGCACAATTCCACGATGGCGAATGGACTTTCTATCAGCACCATCGTGTGGGCGCTAAGGTAACCAGAAAAATCTTACGTCGTTTACATTTTATTGCGGAAGATATTGATTTGATATGCCATTTGGTGCGCTATCATATGCGTTTTCATTTTATGCTTACCGACCGCGGCATACGTCGCTTTAAGGCGCTAGATGAATACCCACGCCTTATTGAAATGTCCAAAGCCGATATTAAATCGCGTGGCAGAAGCTATACCTATTTCAATCACAATATGAAATATTTAGAACGCGCCGAAACGCCAGAGCAAATGCTCGAACCGCTTTTGAATGGCAATGAAATTATGCAATGTACCTCTTTGCCTCCCGGCCCCATGATTGGCGTGTTGCGCGAAGCGTTACTGCAGGCGCAAATTTCCGGCGAAGTGGACGACGCAGAAAGCGCCATAGCCTTTGTACGCGCCTATGCGCAAAAGACTGTGGGGTAATTTTGTGAGTTTTTTGTGGGGGGACTTTCCCCTAAAGGACAAGTGCTTGCGCCAAAAAGTTCCCCCCCCACACCCCCTCAAAAATCGCTTATTGTAATGGGGTAAAGCTAATGGTTCTTTTGAAAGGGAGTAGGGGGACATAGGCTTTTTCCCAAAAAGGTTTCTTTGAGAAAAAATTTTTAAAAAACGTATATTATGACAGATATTTTATCCTTATCTTTTCCTGAATTGCAGGCTTT
>CAYJHX010000038.1:0-8471 GCA_964369395.1 uncultured Desulfovibrionaceae bacterium | reverse complement strand
AAACGTATATTATGACAGATATTTTATCCTTATCTTTTCCTGAATTGCAGGCTTTCATGCTAAACATGGGCGAGCCCAAATTTCGCGCTGTGCAAGTGTGGCAATGGCTTTGGCAAAAAATGGCTAAAGACTTTGAAAGTATGAGCAATGTTTCTAAAGCTACGCGAACCAAATTGGCCGAAGTGGCTCATATTACTTGGCCTAAGGTCAGTACTGTGGAAAAGAGTAAAGACGGCACGGTAAAGTTTCTGCTGACTTTGGCAGACGGGGCGCAGGTGGAAACGGTGCTTATTCCTTCAGAATCGCGAGAAGGGGCCATTCGCCTGACACAATGCTTGTCTTCGCAGGTGGGCTGTGCCATGGGCTGTACTTTTTGTAGTACGGGCAGTATGGGCTTTGAGCGTAATATGACCCATGGGGAAATTTTGGGGCAAGTGCTGGTGGCGCGAGAATATTTGGGCGATACACGGCCCGACCATCCGAAGTTGCGCAACTTGGTATTTATGGGTATGGGCGAGCCGCTACTCAACTTAAAGACCATGATGCAAGCCTTGGAAAGTCTTAACGATGACCACGGCTTGAATTTTTCGCCGCGGCGTATTACCGTATCTACCTGCGGTATAGAAAAGGGCCTGAAAGAACTTGGCGAAAGCGGCCTTGCGTATTTGGCTATTTCTCTGCATGCGCCCGACCAAGCTTTGCGCGAAAAAATTATGCCCAAAGCAGCCCATTGGCATTTGGATGATCTTATGCGAGCGCTGGCTTCGTACCCTTTAAAAACACGGGAACGCGTGACCTTTGAGTATCTTATGTTGGGCGGCGTTAACGATGGCCCAGAACACGCGCACGCATTGGTGAAGCTTGTTTCTAAGGTTAAGGGTAAGCTTAATCTTATTGTGTACAATCCTGCCAAGGGGGCGCCGTATAAAGCGCCTACGCCGGCACAGGTGCTGGCTTTTGAGAAAATTTTATGGAGTAAGAATATTACGGCCATTATTCGTAAGAGTAAGGGACAAGATATTAACGCGGCTTGTGGACAGCTAAAAGCGGAACAATTAAAAAATAACGAGGAAAATTAATGCATTACGATTTATTAGTTCATGTAGATTTACCCGATGCCGGACGCATGTCCATGGCGCTTACCAATATTAAAAATTATCAAAAAGCCTTGGTAGGCCAAGAGTATACGGTGGTGGTGTTGGCCAATGCCGGAGCCGTACCTTTTTATTTGCCCAGCAACGAAACACATACCGAGACCATTAAAGAACTTTCCGAGCAAGGTGTAGTGTTTAAAGCTTGCCAAAATGCTTTAAATAAAAATAATATCAAAGCTGAAGAACTGCCTGCCTTTGTACAAGTTGTGCCTGCGGGCATTGTGGAAATTGTAGACTTGCAACGGGCTGGCTTTGCCTACCTCAAACCCTAGCAAATTTTGTTGAAAGGGGCCGCTTGCGGCGTCAGATGAAATCTTTGAAGGAGTCATAGACCAAAGAGTCCTATGCCCCCTTCAAAGATTTCATCTTTTTTGTTTGTAGCCCCTTTCCCTCTAATAAAAAAACTCTCTCTATGAGCCGCCATACCATTCGGGACGTCCTTCTGGTACATCTGCTGCTGAACCTTGCCACGCATTTTGCCCTTGTAAGCGATGAATAAGCGCTGTAAGCACAGGCCGTTTTTCCAGTGTCCATAGGGGGGCAAGACATTGGCCGGGGGCGGGGTCACCGGTGAGCCTGTGCATGACTATATGCGAAGGGATGAGTGGTAGAGCCCTTGCCAGCATATCAATATAGTCGTCTTGTTCTAGGGGGGTATAGCGTCCATGGCGGTACCAATGTTCTAGGGGGCTGTCGCGGCAGACAAAGAGACTGTGAATTTTTAGCCCTGCCAGTGGCAAAGATATTGCCCAGCGTACGCTTGCCAAAAAGTCTTGTGTGCTTTCGCCGGGCAGTCCTGCCATAAGATGTCCGCACACTTTGAGGCCTCGTTCGGCGGCCAAATGGATAGCTCTTTCAGAATCTTGTACCGAGTGGCGTCGTTGTATGGTGTGTAGAGTTGCGTCATGACACGATTGCAAACCGTATTCAATCCACACATGAGGTAGGGTGCAACTTGCTAAAATATCGAGTTTTTCTGCGTCAACACAATCGGGGCGAGTGCCTACGGAAAGACCCACATTGCCCGAAAGTGCTTGTACACAGCTCACAAGGCGTTCCACTTGCTTTGCTGTGCCATAGGTGTTGGAAAAAGATTGAAAATAGGCCATAAAATGGCGGTTATCGTCGGTAGATGTGTATTTATTTTTCCACATATCCCATTGTTCTTGAAGGGAAAAGCCGCTTTGTAGTAGGCCAGAACCAGAGCCTTGTGCGTCGCAAAAAATGCACCCTCCGTGTCCAAGGCTACCATCACGGTTGGGACAAGAGGCTCCGGCGTCCAGTGGAATTTTTTGCACTCTTTTACCGTGTTGCAGGCGAAAATAGGTGGCTAAGCTATGCCAAAGCATCATAATTCAACTCTTTTTTTTTAGAATGTGCCTGTATTGTTTTCTTGTAGTTGTAAAGAAAAATTTTTGAACTTTCAAGATACGTATTGACTTTATATCTTTTTTAGAAAAGAGTATGCCGTTATTTACAGATGACAAACACCACATGTTGGCAGTGTGGGAGTATTTTATAAGGTGAGTTGAATTCATGGCGAAAATTTTTGACAGTATAGTTGGGACGTTTTCTAAAGATCTTGCCATTGACCTTGGCACGGCAAATACCTGTGTCTACGTAAAAGGGCAAGGCATCGTTTTGCGCGAACCTTCCGTGGTAGCCGTAAAAAAAGACGGACGTGGAAATAATGTGGTATTGGCTGTGGGCCATGATGCCAAGAAGATGTTGGGGCGTACCCCCGGTAATATTACTGCCATTCGTCCTATGAAAGACGGCGTCATTGCTGATTTTGAAATTACCGAGGCCATGCTCCGTCATTTTATCAGCAAGGTGCATAATTCTCGTCATTTGGTGCGTCCGCGTATTATTGTGTGCGTACCTACGGGCATTACCCAAGTGGAAAAACGCGCTGTAAAGGAATCTGCTCAATCAGCCGGTGCCCGCGAAGTGTATCTCATCGAAGAGCCCATGGCTGCAGCCATTGGAGCCAATTTGCCCATTACGGAGCCTACTTCCAACATGGTAGTAGACATTGGTGGTGGCACCACAGAAGTGGCTATTATTTCTCTTTCCGGTATTGTGTATTCACGTTCTGTGCGTGTGGGTGGCGATAAGATGGACGAATCTATCATGACCCATGTGCGTCGCAAATACAGCATGCTTATTGGGGAATCTTCTGCCGAAGATATTAAAATGAAAATTGCCTCCGCGTACCCCATGGATCCAGAGCAACAAATCGAAGTAAAGGGTCGCGACCTTGTGACCGGTATTCCTCAAAATATTATTATTACTTCCGAAGAAGTGCGCAAAGCCATCTCTGAACAGGTGGACGGTATTGTACAGGCTGTGCGTATGGCCCTTGAGCAAACACCACCGGAATTGGCCGCTGACATCGTAGACAGAGGTATTGTGCTCACAGGGGGCGGCGCTTTGTTGCGTGGCCTTGACCAACTTTTGCGTGAAGAAACTTCTTTGCCCATTACGGTGGTTGAAGACCCCTTGTCTACTGTGGTTATGGGTACCGGCATGGCGCTGGATAGCTTGCATATTTTGAAAGAAGTCTGTATCGACTAAATGTATGCCTTTTGTGGCACCATTATATATTATTGTTGTTTTGGGGGAAGCTTTGATGAAGAAGTTTCCCCCAAAACCTCTTTAAAACCTTGTGTATTTTTCCCTAGTTTTTATATGGGGCTGTTATTGACCTAGGCAAAGGTATGTAGTTTTTTTGTCTACCGTACCTTAAGGCATACGGCAGAAGGCAGAACTTCTTTGCGCGAGATAGAAATATGCGGTTTTTTGAAGGGAAGTGAGAGACGGTGTTTTATTTCTTCACACGCTCTCTTGAAAATAATGATGTAGGTATGTTGAATTTCGTTAAGGAAACGCTGATATAATAAACTTTTGTCTTCGTTTCGCTAAATATTGAGGACAGTAAACTCTGTGACTCCAAGACGTTATATTGTACTTTCTATTATCCTGCTCTTCCTTTTTTTGGGAATGTATACCTGGAATCAACGAACAGGCATTCTTGATAAGGTGGCTACCCATGTGGGCTTGGAGCTGGTGGCAAGTATTTTAAAGCCTGTGCTTACCATACACGGTACCTATTCTGATATTTGGGAAAATTATGTGGACCTTGTGGGGGTTCGCGAAGAAAATACCCGCCTTAAAGCTGACCTTCTTTCTATTCAATCGCAACTTATTGCCGCCGATGAAAATAAGGCTGAAGTAGAGCGCTTGCGCGCACTGCTTTCTTTACCTGTGGACAGAAGCTGGCGTCCTCTTGGTGCGCGTGTGCTTGCTGGGCGCATGGGGCCTAATTCGGTATTAGAAACGGTTATTTTAAGCCGTGGTTATGTGACGGGCAGCACCCCCGGTACGCCCATTATGACCAATTTGGGCTTGGTGGGCAGGGTGTTGCGCGCCTCTCCGCATGCCTCTACAGCTTTATTGCTTACCGACCCCAGTTCACGTATTGCGGTGCTTAGCCAAAAAACACGTACCGCCGGTATTTTAACAGGTCATGGTGGACGTAATCCTTTAGAATTACGTTTTGTGGAGCATGATGCCCTCATCGAAGAAGGGGAAGTGTTGGTTACTTCTGGTCTTGATGGTGTGTACCCCAAAGGGCTTTCAGTGGCACGAGTGACGGAAGTTTCCATGTATGGTTATTCGCCTTTTAAAACGGTGCATGCTGAACCCTTGGTAGATGCCGGCCACTTAGAAGAAGTGCTTTTGCTGGAGCCTACGGGGCTTGAGCCTTTACCGGAATTGCCGCATGAAGATTTTGTGGGCCCTCCCACTGAAGAGCAGTGGGTTTTGCTTGTAAAAAAAGCTTTGGAAGAAGCGGAAGCCAAGGCAGAAGCGGCTTTGCAAGAGGCGGCGGCCATGGGTCCGCCCAAGCCTGCTCAAGCAGGCGCGCCTAAGCCCGTAACGAGTGGCGGGCAAGGGGTGAGTGTGCCGCCCTCTCGGGTGTTGCCATGAAGCTAGGCGTCGTTATTTGGTGGGCTGTATTTGTAATTCTTTCTGTAATTATTCAATCTCTCGTGCCTGCTTTGGATGCCCTTGTCATTGGACTTATTCTTGTTTTGCAAGAAAAGCGCTATAAAGACTTGCTTTGGATCTTACCTCTGTTTATCTTGGTGCAAGAGGGCATAGGCTCGCGCGACTTTGGTGGCATGATTTTTTGGTATGCTGCTGTCATTATAATTTTTATCATTGGTCGATGGCTTTTTGAAGTGCAAAATGCCCTTTTTGTCTTGCTTATGGCGACGTGCCTTGGCGGTTTACATTTTGTTTTGGTGTATACCTTGGCGCCCTTGCAAGATTTAGTTGTGGATATGCAAATGCTTATTCGTGAAAGTATTTATCAAGCTCTCTATGTGCCCGTGGCCTGGTGGCTTGCAAACCTTACACGCCGATGGGCGTATGGTCATGTCGATGCAATATAATTTCCCTTCAAAAAAAGAAAGCAAGCTTCAAAGCTGGCTTAAAATCCCCGTAGAACCCGACGAATACCATCCCCCCCGATTAGGAATTTTTCTTTTGCAGGGGTTGGTGGGAGTGCTTTTTCTCGTGTTTGTGGTGCGCTTTTGGTATTTACAAGTGCATAAAGGCGAAGCCTATGCCAATCAGGCACAACTCAATCGCATGCGCGAAGAGCGTATTTTGGCTCCGCGCGGTATTATTCTTGATAGTAAAGGACGTGTGCTTGCCGACAATACTTTAGCTTATGGTATTAGTATTATTCGCGAAGATTGTATTGATGTTCCGGCTACATTGGCGCAAGTCAGCGCTTGGACGGGTATTGATCAACAAGAGCTTATAGCAAAGTATCGTAAGGATGCTCGCAAAGTACAGTCTTTTGAGCCTATGCTCTTAGTCTCTGATTTAAATACAAATTTGGTGGCAAAAATTGAAGCGCAGCTTATTCAATGGCCGGGGCTAGAAATTGTGACCCACGGCAAGCGCACCTATCCCGAACGCGATATTTATGCGCATATCTTAGGCTATGTGGCCGAAGCCAATGAAAAAGAAATGGAGAAAAATCCGCATTTAAGTATGGGGGATTTGGTGGGAAAACAAGGGCTTGAACTTGTCCTTGAAGATAAATTACGCGGCATTAAAGGCCACTATCAGCGAGAAGTGGATGTGCTTGGGCGCTCTCTTAGCAAAAACCTTATTCAAGAGCCGCGTGGCGGCAATATTATGCGCCTGACTATTGATACAGACCTTCAAAAGGCGGCGTGGAATGCCCTTGAGGGCAAAACCGGCACCATTGTCGTTATGGATCCCGATACAGGAAAATTAGCGGCCCTTGTGACGGCGCCAGCCTATGATAATAACTTATTTACTGAAGGCATTTCTCATAAAGATTGGAATATATTGCGTGAAAACCCGCGCCATCCTTTACAAAATCGTGCCATCCAAAGTGTGTATCCCCCTGGTTCGGTGTGGAAGCTTATGATGACGGGGCTTTTTTTACAAGAAGGTATTAAACCACACGAATCAGTCGTTTGTGCCGGCGGTGTGAAACTTGGCAATCGTCTTTTCCGGTGTTGGCATGCGGGGCACGGCTCCATGAACATGATTTCTGCTCTAACAAACTCTTGCGACGTGTATTATTACACCATGGCGCAAAGGGTGGGTATAGATAAAATTCATGCCTATGCCAAGGCCAGCGGCTTTGGTTTGCTCACCGGCATTGCCTTGCCTCACGAAAAATCCGGTCTTGTGCCTTCTAAAGAATGGAAACAGCGACGCTTTGGAAAGCCTTGGGTGCGTGGGGAAACCCTCAACGCTTCCATAGGACAAGGCTATACCCTTACTACGCCTTTGCAGGTGGCCAATTATGTGGCGGCTTTGCTCAATGGCGGAAAACTGTTACAACCGCAAGTGGTGGATGAGGGCGAACCCATTATACGTGGATATATTCCGGCTACAGCTAAGCACCGTGATTTTATCATTGAAGGTATGCGCAGAACGGCCACCGGCGGCACAGCCCGCGTCATTAATCGTCAAGATGCCACCATGGGTGGTAAAACAGGCACAGCGCAAGTGGTAAAACTGCGAACCGTGGGCGGGCGTCGCCTGAAAAATCATGAATTGGATTATTTTCATCGTGACCATGCTTGGATAGCCACTTTTGGCATTAAAGAAGATAAACGCTACGTGGTGGTTGTTATGCTGGAACATGGCGGTGGTGGCTCTTCTGACGCGGGGCCTGTGGCTAAAAAGATGTTTACAGCTCTGTTTGGTGAAGATGAGGGGCTAGCGTCTACAAGACCGCCCACAATTCAAGCCGAATTATAAGAGTTTTAGTTTAGAGGAAAGCATGTTTGCCTTTGATCGTCGTTTATTTGCCTATATAAATTGGGAACTCATAGCCTGCTTTACCGCGCTTTTTGTGGTGGGGGTGGGCAATTTGTACTCGGCTTCCGGCATGCGTTTGGAAGAGGGCATTGCTGTATCTTCTTTCTATCAGCGTCAACTTATTTGGGGCTCCATGGGCTTTTTTGTGATGCTGTGCGCCATGGCTTTTGACTACAGACAATTGCGCAATCTCGCTTGGCCTCTCTTTATTTTTGTACTGGTATTACTTTGTCTTGTGCACGTAATGGGCGTAACGGTATATGGGGCAAAACGTTGGCTTTCTTTAGGATTTATGAACTTGCAACCCAGCGAATTGGCAAAGCTTGCTGTGCTTATTATGGGGGCGCATGTGCTTTCTCGTTCAGCCGATAGGCTTGGCTGGATAAAATTTTTTCAAGCTCTGCTCGTGGGCATTGTCCCCTGCGCCCTTATTATTACGCAACCGGATTTAGGCACCAGCATCAACGTACTTCTGGTTTTGGGCGGTATGGTGCTCTTTCATGGGGTTAAGGGCGGTGTTTTTAAAGTATGTCTCTTCATTACGCCTTTTATTATGGCTTTCATGTGGTTTGTGGGCATGGAGGACTATCAACGCCAAAGGGTGCTGACTTTTTTAAATCCGGGAGATGACCCGCGCGGCGCCGGATACCATATTATGCAATCGCAAATTGCCATTGGTTCAGGGCAGTTATGGGGAAAAGGCTTTTTTGAAGGCACGCAAAGTCAATTGCGCTTTGTTCCTGAACGGCATTCAGATTTTGTTATTGCTGTTTTTGGTGAAGAATGGGGCTTTGTGGGATGCGTAGCCCTTATATCACTGTATTGTTTATTTTTATTAAGCATATATTCTACGGTTGTTAAAGCTAAAGACCGTTTTGGATCCATGCTCTGTGTGGGCGTCTTTTTCTATTTTTTCTGGCAAATTGTTATAAATATTGG
>CAYJHX010000037.1:0-11305 GCA_964369395.1 uncultured Desulfovibrionaceae bacterium | reverse complement strand
TTACCGCCAATGGCTGTGGCATCGCCATCGCCCATGGGCACAATAACGTTGAGGGAAGGCTTGGCAAGTTTCAAACCCGTGGCACAAGCTAAAGCACGCCCGTGCATGGTGTGCATGGTGTGAAAATCGCAGTAGCCAGAGATACGCGCCGAGCAGCCAATACCGGATACCATAGACATATCAGAGTTTTTAATGTCTTGCTCTTCCACAGCATGCAAAATGCTGTTTAGGATGGTACCGTGGCCACAGCCGGGGCACCAAATATGTGGAAAAAAGCGCTCGCGAATATATTTTTTAAATTGAGACATGCTAGAACCCCCTGCCTTCAATGGTACGCATAACGGCACCAATATCCTTAGGATTAACCAAAACGCCGTCCATACGATTCACAAGGTAAACACGCTCAGGATTCACTGCCACGCGTTTCACTTGTTCTTTCATATGTCCCATGTTCATTTCTACCACAAAGATGTTTTTGGCATGCTTTGTTTTTTCACGTACTACTTGAGCGGGGAAAGGCCATAACGTTTGTAATTCCAAAAGGCCAATGCGATCGCCCTTACGGCGGCGAGATTCTACCAACTCACGAGAAGAGCGCGCCGAAGCACCGTAAGATACAATCACATGCTCGGCATCTTCTAAATGATATTCTTTCCAGCGAGCCAACGTGTGCGCACGGTTTTCAATTTTGTCCACCAAATGATAGACAGCAGCATTGACTATTTCGGGTTTTTCTGTGGGGAAACCAAAAATATCGTGATATAAACCGGTCACATTATAACGGTGCTTGCCACCAAAATCTGAAATAGGCAAACGACCGTCTTCGCGCGGTAAATAGGGGTGATAGTTAAAGCCTTCTTTTACCGTGGTTTGCAAACGCTCTACCACTTCAATTTCGCCCTTGGGCGGAATAATAAGCTTTTCGCGCATATGCCCCACCACTTCATCAAGCAAAATAATAACAGGGGTACGATAGGTTTCAGCAATATTAAAGGCATCAACGGTGATGGTAAAAACATCTTGAATGGAAGAAGCCGTGAGCACCACTTTGCTATGATCACCATGAGTGCCCCAACGCGCTTGGTTTACATCGCCTTGAGCTACCTTGGTGGCAAGACCTGTGGAGGGGCCAGCACGTTGTACGTCCACCACTACACAAGGAATTTCTGCCATACAGGCATAGCCAATGGCTTCTTGCTTTAAGGAAAAACCTGGGCCAGAGGTAGCCGTCATAGATTTTGCCCCGGCAAGGGATGCACCACACACAGCGCACATAGAAGCAATTTCGTCTTCCATTTGAATGAAAGTTCCCCCCACCTTAGGCAATTGAACGGCAAGCTCTTCCGCAATTTCCGTAGATGGAGTAATGGGATAGCCAGCAAAAAAACTTACGCCAGCATACAAAGCCCCTTCCACACAAGCTGCATTACCTTGCACAAAAACGGTTTTATTCGCACTCATTATGCCACCCCTTCTTTCTTGCCCTTAGCAGGTTTTTGGCTCTTATCCACAACAATGGCAAGATCAGGACAATACAATTCACACATGCCACAGACAATACATTTTTCCATGTCATGTATAGCTTTTTCTTGAACCAAACTTAAAGCGCCTTTTGGACAGAAGGCGACGCATACGCCACAGCCCTTACACCAAGGTGTATTAATAGTAACTGCCCCCATATAGTTCTCCAATGGGTGCGCTTCACACAGGAAGCGCTGTTGTATTGTGAATGTATTTTAGGAACTTACAACCTAAAAAAACTGGGTCCATTTTTTATACCCTAGTCCCAAGGTATAAAACAATAGGAATATAAAGAAATAAAACTTTTCAGTCTAGATGGTTTTATACTTTTTTTTCAGTTTCACAAAAAAAACAAAAATGTATTTTCAAAAACAATCAAAAAAATCCTCCATAAACAAAGGCTTATGGAGGATTTTTTAATTAGTGCCCAGCCTTGGCTTCTGCTTCATCTGCCCTATACTGCTCTTGTGCATTACGCACTAAGGCAAAATAGCGATACAGCATGTGTAGCATTTTTCCATAAGGAGCCAGTACAAAGAAGGCCAATACAAAACCAAGGTGAATGGTAAGCATAAAGCCCATGACACCAGTACTTCTGAAGAAAAGAAGCAACAAACCAGAAAAAGATACCCAAAACACCAGATTCAAGAAAGAACGATCCATGCCCACGGTAAAGGGAGATGTAGGCTCGGTATCCATTTTTCCTTTTAACCACCATAGACCAACGCAACCAACACAAATGGCTATGCCGCCCAAGGTACCAAAAATAACTGGCAAGCTAAAAGCCCCAAAAGGATGCGGCCAGTTGAAAGCGTGCTCAAAAAGGAAGGCAACACAAGTAGCCACAAAGCAAGAAATAAAACCGTAAAAAACTGCGTGGTGGAAATACCGACGCCCATTACTAAAGGCTTCGTCAGGATAATTACAACCATGACCGCCACCGCCAAGATATTTTAAGGTGCAAGCATCTTTGACGGCTTGCTTATGGGCTTTTTTATCCCACAAATCACTGAACGGCGCTCCAATGGATTTCCAGAAGCTGTACACGCCCTTGGCCCATACTAAAACAATGCCCAAAGCTATGGCAGAAAAAGAAATCATAAGCCATTTATAGGGGGTCACATTATAAAAGATTTTCTCGCCTTCGTGGGTGGCAAACAGCGCTTCGCTGCCAGAACCAAAAAGTGTCATGAAGAACACGAGCAAAATGCATAATGTAGTAATGATGGGCACTTTGCGCTCAGCATTTTCCATAAGGTTGCCCATAAAACCGGGCCAAGTATATTCCTTATAGGTTTCTACACGCAATTCTGCAAAGGTCTTAGGGATATTTAAGTCAAATTCGTGAGGCGGTGCGTACTGACATGCATAATAGCACCCACGACAGTTATGACATAGGTTGGCAAAATAGCGCATATCGCCTTCGGTAAATGTGCGGCGTAATTCCATAGCTGGAAACACGGCGCAAAAACCTTCACAATAGCGGCATGCATTACATACCGTCATCACATGATTTGCTTCTTTGAGCAATACATCCTTATCTCTTGACATACTTACCTGCCTCTGTACCCGCAATGCGGCCAAATACTGTTCCGATGGTCATACCAAAACCTGCCATATAGCCCTTGCCTAAGATGTTACCAGACATGATTTCACCACAAGCAAAGACGTTGGGAGATTCTTTACCGTCTTGCATAATCACATGCGCCTTGTCATTTACCTTGGTGCCTTGATAGGTGAAGGTAATGCCGGGAGCCAGTGCATAGCCATAGAAAGGCGCTTTATCAATGGGGCGAGCCCAGTTGGTTTTAGCAATGGCAAGGCCTTCAGTGGCGTTACCATCAAGCTCATCAGGATTAAAGGGCTTATCCATTTTACAGGACGCATTAAAGTCTTTAACTGTTTGCATGAAAGCATCCACGTCCAGACCCAATTTGCGAGCCAGTTCTTCCAAGGAGTTAGCTTCCACAGGCGGAAAGACCGATGGCATGAACAGGTCAATGGATTTAGAATCGATGATGGAGTGAGCAATTTGATCGTCTTGCCCTGCCACAAGGCGTCCCCAAATGGCATAACGCTTGGGCCAAAACTCTTCGCCTTCGTCATAAAAACGCTGAGCGTGTTTGTTGACCACCACGGAGAAAGGCACACAGTCAAGACGAGTTACAATGCCGCCGTCCACTTTAGGAGCACGAGCGTCCACCGCCACCATATGGCCTTGGGTGGGGTCGCCCACAGATTCTACGCCATTGGCAAGAAGCATTTCTAACACTTCGCCTGTATCGTAAGGACAACCGCGCACACGGAAATTATACGCAGCTTCGCCCCAGTGCTTTGCCAAGAAGCCAGGATTTGCTTGGGAACCACCGGCGGCAACCACCACACAGCGACCGTATATTTGCAAGTGTTCTTGAGGATTTTTCACAACCACACTCTTAAAGAGGGAGCCATCCATATGAATTTCCACCACGGGAGATTCATACATAACATCCACGCCAATTTTTTCAGCAAAGGCATAGTAGCCATTCATAAGGCCACGACCGCCGCCAAGGAAGAAGCTATTGGTACGACCAAGGTGCAAAGTCCCGCGCATGGAAGGTTGAAACATGGCGCCGTGTTCTATCATCCAATTCCCCACATTTAAGGAATTACGAATACATAAACGAGCCAATTCTTCTGTGGTATTACCACCGGTCACACGCATCAAATCGTTGAAACATTCTTCTTCTAAATAAGGTCCGGTGAGCCAATCATTGGCAGACTCATGGATATAACGAATATTTCTGGTATGACGACTATTGCCTGCACGAAATACCTTGTTGGATTTCTCTAATACTAAAACAGACGCACCAAGCTCTCTGGCCGACATGGCCGCACACAGAGCCGCGTTTCCGCCCCCTATGACAATAACATCATAGTTTTTGGGATAAATGGAAACATTTTCAAGCATGTTCACTCCTCCTTAAAATTACGCCGTGAAACATAGCAAGCTTTTGCAAATAAGCCTAAATTTATACATTCAAGTTGCACAAATCGTATCCTGAGTTTTTTCTACAGTGCGGCCTTTGCCCTAAGCTAGAGCCCCATTAACAAATACCATGCCAAAAGATAATTTTATTTTTTTATCATTTAATAACAATATATTAAAACAAATTTACCACACAAACTGTCTTTAGAACAACAAAACACTTTGCAAAAGCGTTTCACCATGTTTCAAAACGTTTCACTATGCAACATCGCACAAACATTCCTCACAATACGCGTAGCAATTATGCCAAATGATGCTGTCGCATTTTACGCCACAAGGTACTGCGACTTATGCCAAGCAAGCGAGCTGCTTCTTGTTTAGAGTAACGTGCGTGCTCTAAGGCTTCTTTAATTAAAGTTTTTTCATCTTTTCCACGCAAGCCTTGACGCAACGGTTCCTGTTGTGGAACAATATACCCATACGGCAAAGGAGAATGTCGGCCTAAACCATGATGCAAAGAGGCGTGGTTTAAACCACCATGTTGTAATAATTCTTGCGGTAAAGGCTCATTCTCCGCCGTAGGCGTATGCGCACAAACAGGCGGAGAAACCTGAGACGAAGAAAGCTGAGGCACAGAAAAAGAAGAGCCCTGAAGCGGAGAAGATACAGAAGCTCCCCCCAAAGCCCATCTTGAATGTACAGTATTTTGTCCCTGTTGCGCAGCAAAAGGAGAAGTATCAAAAGAAGCCATGGCATACGAATTTTGCGCAGAATGAAACACGTCTCGCATATCTCCTTGAAAAAAACCGCCTTGGTTCATATCTCCTTGGACATGCTCTCTGTACCCCCCTTGTATGGTGGGCAAAGTAGACGGAAATGTTATTTGATGCAACTCATGGTATAAATGCGAAAAAGCGTCTTCCATGAAGGAAGAATACAAGACAAAACGTTCCGCAAAGTGGCGCAATTGCCGAATATTGCCCGGCCAGCTATAGCTTTGTAAAAATTGCATTTGCTCTGAGCGCCATTTAGGTTTGGCCATGCCCTCTCTTTGGGAAAAATATTGCACAAAATGCGGAAAAAGCGCTTCCACATCTTGAATGCGTTGGCGCAACGGAGGTATATATACTGACATAACATTGAGTCGGAAAAATAAATCTTTACGGAATGAACCTCGAGACACCTCCCCCCACAAGTCACGCCCTGAAGTAGCTATAACACGCACATCAATGGGGATTTTTCTCTTGCCCCCAATGCGCATAATTTCTTTTTCTTGCAATACACGCAATAGCTTGCTTTGCACCAAGGTAGAGGCCGAGTCTATTTCGTCCAGCAACAACGTGCCGCCATGGGCCAGTTCAAAAAAACCCGCTTTTCCCCCTTTGCGCGAACCGGTAAAAGCCCCTTCATCGTAGCCAAAAAGTTCACTTTCCAATAAATGCTCGGGCAGCTCTGCACAGTTAATGGACACAAAAGGCTGTTTTCGCCTTTTACTACTATTGTGTATACCTTGAGAAAGAATTTCTTTGCCCGTGCCTGTTTCCCCACAAATAAGCACCGAAGAATCAATTTTAGCATAAATGCGACACAGTTGCAGTAAATCTTGCATGCATTGCTCTTTGCAAATCATATCCGAAAGGCGATAGTGGGTTTCAAAACCTCGCGATATGGCCGAACGTATAGAACCGCTTTGGCGTAAGACATCGTGCACTTTGCGTAAAGAAATGAGCACCTTTTGCACATTGCCTCTATCATGAATCAGCGTTGCGTGTAAAACCAAGGAAACGCCTCGAACATCCACAATTTTTTCCCAATTCTCGTCGATATTCTTATGAGAGTTTTTTAATAAGTCCTGAAAAATACTTTTATCTACATGCGTAAAAATGGATGAACCGATAATATGGGCCCGTTTTCTCTCTCCCAAAAGGCGCAAGGCCACAGAGTTGCAGGCAAGCACCCTTCCCTGCCTATCTACAGATACAAAGCCATCCATCATAAAATCCATCATGCCTTGCATTTCTTTGATCATGGATTCTTTTTCTCTGGCCGTATGCGCCACATTCACAGCACTTTCTAAACTGCTCATAAATTGTTCTTTAGAAGGAGCCAAAGGAATATACGCAAGGCCGTAGCGCTGTGCCCATTTTTGCGTGCTCCCCCCCCCAGCCACATAATCCACTTGCCATTCTACGCAGCGACGTATAAGCGATTTTAACTCGGACAAACTCGTATACACACGCTGCAATACACGAATACCTATGAGCTCTTCCAAAAATTCCAAACCTTCATAGGCTTCACCAAATGCAGGAATAAACACCGTGCTCCCCTTGGCACACCCCAAACGTAAACAATGAATAATTTCTAGCTCAGATAATGGTAAGGTGAGCACAGGCCGTGAAACATTTTGCCGCAATAGATCTCCCGTTCCACGGCGCGAAATAAAAACATCCACCCCCTGTTCTTCCCATTGGCGCGCTTGCTTTAAAGCATCCTGAAAATTTGCTTCTGAAATAAGCACCTTATGCGGCGATGTTTTTTGATAATCCACTATATATTGCTGTATAGGGTGCGGCGCCATAAAAACCCCGACGGTATAAACTGTGTGCACTTCTTTTATTATATGTACCATATCTCCGCTCATAGTATTCCTCGTAAACCTTTATAAAATAACTATATATACAACTCAAAACTTTTTTATCATTTGTCTTTAACAAGCTGTTAGAGAGGTTTGCGCAACACATCGCACCCCCCTCATTTTTTATCTAAGACCGTGCAGAATGTACGCCCAATTTCTCATATGCGCAACAATTTGTTTCAGATGAACAACACAATGCTTCAAACGTCGCATCTTGTGAAAAATACCACATAGTAGACACCTTGCAGTTTTCATCTTGTGATTAAATTAACTTTTGCCTATCACAAGCAACAGTAAGAAATATTATAGAATTTTCTTTTTTATACACAAAAAAAAACGCTCGTTCTTTCCCTCACTTTTTTTGTGCGACGACAGTTTTTTTTACTGGCATACTTCTTGTAAAACTGCGATACATGTTACTGCCTTGCATATGTACTTTGTATATGGTATACCGTGTACCGCTTTGGGTAACCCTCTTTGTGAAAAGATAAAAGCACAAAGAAAACACCCTTATAAACAACATTTGCAAAGGCAACATTAAGGTTTTTTAGGAGGAAAACCCCTATTGTCTAACCCTTAAGAGTTATTGATGTCAGGAGTAAGGAATGATTGAATCTGTTTTGGCTGGTTTTGAAAACCTAATGACCATCTACAATATGATCGCCATTGTAGTAGGTTTAGTCTGTGGCGTGTTTATTGGCTGTCTTCCCGGTTTATCCCCCTCCATGGCCATTGCGCTTGCTACCCCCTTTACCATTGGTTTACACCCCATCACAGGTCTTTCCTTCTTATTGGGCGTGTATAAAGGGGGCGTATATGGGGGCTCTATCAGTGCCATCCTTATTGCCACACCAGGCACACCGGAAGCTGCGGCCACCTTGCTAGATGGCTACCCGCTGGCCAAGGCGGGCAAAGCGCGTGTAGCACTAGATGCGGCCTTAATAGCCTCGGTTTGTGGCGACCTTATAGGTACTTTGTTGCTTGTAATGTGTACCCCATTGGTGGCGGCTTTTGCCCTAAAAATCGGCCCCAACGAAATGGTGCCACTCATTGTTTTAGCACTGTCGGTTATTATATTTTCTTTGGGAAAAAACAAAGTAAAAGGATTTATCGCCGCTTGCGTTGGCGCCGCTTTAGCCTACATAGGCGTTGACGATGCCGCCGGTACTAACCGCCTTACCTTCGATTTCCACCAGTTGGTAGACGGTTTAGAGCTTATCCCCTTCTTGGTGGGTCTTTTTGCCATACCAGAAATTGTTTTTTCCATTATCCGTTCTCGCGCGGAATACATCAAAAAGACATTGCACAACAAGCAACAAGCCCTTGAGGAAGAAAAAGAAGAATTTGCCCTCAATAATGAAGGTTTAAGTCTTATGCAGGGCTTGAAGCATTGGCGCGTTGTTACCCAGTCGGCCATTATTGGCGGCCTCATTGGAGCTTTGCCAGGCTTAGGCTCTACTGCAGCGGCCTTTACCTGCTACGGCCTTGCCAAGCGTACTTCTAAAAATCCTGAACAATATGGCAAAGGCAGTATTGAAGGCATCATGGCTTGTGAAACAGGCAATAATGGTACCTGTGGCCCTGCCCTTATCCCCATGCTTACCTTAAGTATTCCGGGAAGTTCTACCGCGGCTATTTTGTACGGTACCTTGCTTATGCACGGCATTGTGCCCGGTCCAGACATTTTTGATAAACACGGTCCTACCATTTATGCCGTATTCATCGGTCTGATTATTTCGGCCTTCTTGCTGTATCCCATCGGTAAATTCTGCATTAAGTATTTTTCTGCGGCCTTGTACAAACTAGACAGCGGCATTTTGTTTGGCGCCATCTTCCTTTTGTGCTTTACCGGAACCTATGCCATTCACAGAAATTTCTTTGACGTGGTAGTTATGCTTGGTGCTGGGCTTTTAGCCTTTATGATGCGCCTCTTTGGTTTCCCCATAAGCCCTGTACTTATTGCTTTTATCCTTACACCAAAATTAGAAGAAAACTTCCGCATGGCCTTACAATTTGACAGTAATATAGCCACATTATTTACCACGCCCATTTCTGCTGGTATTTGGTGTGTGCTGGGTGTCTTGTTGCTTTGGGGCCCAATAGCACAATTACTTAAGCCCAAGGTGGAAAAAGACGATGCCGAAGTACTGGTCAAACAAATGGATAACGTGGAAGTGTCTAACATCGAAAAGAATATTTTGACGGAAGAAGAAACCCTCAAAAAAGAACATATCTTAGAAGATAATGACCCTGCCAACGAACTTATTAAAAGAAAATTAAAATTTTAACCCTAATATCTCGGAGGAGCTTTTATGTTGAACTGTAAAAAAATACTTTCTGTCGCCACCCTTGGTATCAGCCTTCTTTTAGGTGCTGGCATAGCACAAGCCGAGGCAGATTTTCCCCAAGGCCCCATCAAGCTTATCTACGGCTATAAATCTGGCGGTACTGCCTATATTTCTTCGCAAGCGCTTGCCACTGCCGCAGAAAAAATATTTAAACAATCTATTGTACTGGAGGAGCGTCCCGGCGCAACCGCCACTGTGGCAGCCGGTGTTGTAAGCCGCGCCAAGAAAGATGGTTATACCCTTGGTGTTATTAAATCCACCACCGCCATCAACGCCCCCATGCAATTTAAATTGCCCTATGACACGTTTAAAGATTTAGAGTTTATCTTAGCCTTTGGTTCCCCCACGGCTACTTTGGTAGTACGTAAAGATTTTGCTGCCAACACGTGGCAAGACTTTGTAAAAATGGTGAAAGAAAAGCCCGGCAAAATTAAAATCGCCACTTCCGGCCGCATGAGCAATACCACTCTTGTTATGGAATATATTGCCAAAAAAGAAGGCCTCGATTGGAAACTTATCAGTACTGCTGGCGGCGCTGAAGCCATGAAACTCCTTATTGGCGGTCAAGTAGATGCTTATGCCGGTTCTGGTAGCCAAGCTATTCACGTAGATAACGGCGCCTGTAAACCGCTTTTAGATTACATGAAAGTTGCCACCTATAAAGGCACGCCTACCCTTACCGACATCGGTTATCCTGAATTGCAAATCGGTGAAGCCCCTTACATTGTGGTAGCCCCCAAGGGCATCCCTGATGACGTGCGCGACAAATTGGTTCAAGTATTTACGGAAGCTGCAAAATCTAAAGATTTCCGTGATGCCGTATCCAAAATTTATCTTACCGATTACACCAAATCCGGTGACGACCTTGTGGCTGACTTGAAAAAAGAAGACGCAACCTTCCGTAAAATCCTTATGGAATTGGGACGCATTGATGCCGACGGAAAAATAATCAAAAAGTAATTGATATCCTTCATTGTACTGTGGGCCTTTCAACGGGCCTACAGTACAAAATAACACTTATTTTGTACACATACGTCGGTCATCCGAAGAAAATGTATTGGGAGTATTTATGACAGCAACTGCACCTTCTAACACCACTACCGGAAAAGAGTTGGGATATATTGAAGTAATGGTAGCCGCTTTTTCTTTGTTGGCTTGCCTTGTCACTATTTTTTACCTCATTCCCACATGGATTGACGTCACCACCGACGACTTTCCCACACCGCGAACCTTCCCCTATACAACCTGTACCATCCATGCCATTTTGTGCACCATTTGGCTTGTAAATGCTCTTTTTGGGCGCAATGTAAAAGCCCTTAGCGGTGACGTGATAAAACTTGGCATTACCCTTAATGCCATCATCATGATTTTATGCGCCGTTATTTATTTTACCGGCTATATTATCGGGGGTTTTGTGGCTGTAACCAGTATTATCACCTTAGTAAAAGGCCCTTCCTTTTTACCCAAGGCCTGTTTATCGGCAGCTGTTATTACTGGCATTTACTTTTGTTTCTTTAAATATCTTATGAAGGTGAATCTTCCTGAAGGTATCTTCTTTTAATAGACGACTGAAAAAGGAGTATCTACTTCGTTAAGCTTGCTTGTTGCTCCGGTCATGTACCAGAAGAGACCGACCCAAAGGGCTTGTAGCCGTTAAATGAGGAACGAATTTTACGGATATCGTGCGCCTAGGCGTCACTCCTTTCGCAAAAAGCTTCGCTTACCTTGTACCTACCCCTTTTTGAGCCGTCTATAAGCGCAAAACATATGCGAACAAACCGTTAAAAAACTGTAAAATAGAAACATAGCGTTTTTTCACTGCAGGCTAAAAAC
>CAYJHX010000036.1:6459-11385 GCA_964369395.1 uncultured Desulfovibrionaceae bacterium | reverse complement strand
TTTGGGGGTAAGAACCTTTTTTCAAAAAGGTTTTCCCCCAAAAAGCGTACGGTCTCTATGCGACGCTTTCGTTTTCCCCCAAAAAACGTACAGTCTCTATGCGATACTTTAGTTTTCTCCCAAAAAGCTTTTTATTTCTCTATGCGATAATTGGGTGCTTCTTTCGTAATAATAACATCGTGCACATGGCTTTCGCGCAGACCCGAAGCGGAAATTTCGCAATAATGGGTTTTCTCGCGCAATTCTTCCAAGTTTTTGGCGCCCACATAGCCCATACCAGAACGCAAGCCGCCCATGAGCTGATAAATGGAATCCATCACGCCGCCACGATAAGGCACACGCCCCACAATACCTTCGGGCACCAGCTTCTTGCTAGCTTCTTGGAAGTATCTGTCGGAAGAGCCTTCTTTCATGGCATCAATGGAACCCATACCACGATAAATTTTATACGTACGACCTTGATACAAAATAGTTTCGCCGGGGCTTTCTTCTGTGCCGGCAAAAAGACCGCCTATCATAATGGTATGAGCACCCATAGCTAGGGCTTTTACAATATCGCCAGAAAATTTAATGCCACCGTCAGCAATACAGCAACGGTCAAATTCTTTAGCAGCGCGTGCGGCTTCTTGCACAGCGGTCACTTGTGGCACGCCCACACCGGCCACAATACGTGTGGTACAAATAGAACCGGGGCCAATGCCCACTTTAACGGTATCGGCACCGGCTTTAAAAATGGCTTTGGCTCCTTCGTAGGTGCCCACGTTACCCGCCACCAACTGACAATGAGGGAAAGCAGATTTAATGGCTTCGATACTACGGATGACGTTGGCAGAATGCCCGTGGGCAGAATCAAGCACAAGAACGTCGGCGCCAGCATCAAGCAAAGCTTCGGCGCGTTCTACATTACCCACACCAATGGCGGCTCCTACACGCAAACGCCCTTTGTCATCTTTACACGAGGTGGGGTATTTTTGTACCTTATCAATATCTTTCATGGTAATAAGACCGCGCAAACGTTTATCGCTGTCCACCACTAAAAGTTTTTCAATTCTGTGTTGGTGCAGATGGTCCCTGGCTTCATCAAGAGTGGTGCCTATGGGGACCGTCACTAGATTTTTAGAGGTCATAACCTCACGTACAAGGGTGCTGCTACCATCTTGGATAAAACGCACATCGCGGTTTGTTAAAATACCTACTAAGGTATCACCATCTACCACAGGCAAACCCGAAACACGATAATCAGCCATTAAATCCAAAGCGTGCTTTACCGTATCGGTAGAAGCCACGGTGATAGGATCTAAAATCATACCGCTTTCAGATTTTTTTACTTTCTCAATTTGCAGGCGTTGTTTTTCAATGCTCATATTTTTGTGCACAATACCAATGCCGCCCATACGCGCCATGGAAATGGCCATGGCAGACTCTGTTACTGTATCCATGGCAGCAGAAAGCATGGGAATGCGCAAAGAGATAGAATTGGTAAGCTGAGTGCTAATATCAACAAGGTCTGGAGTGACCTCAGAAAAGCCGGGAAGTAATAAAATGTCGTCAAAGGTCAGGGCTTTGCCAATGTTTGTAGGCATGGTATCCTCGTAAGCTGTTGTGATTGTTGTTTAACTTGAAGGCGTCACCATAATCGAAATGGCGCAAGATGTCAAGGCGTTTTCAAGGGTTCTAACCATATGGTAAAATAAGCATTATTTTCTTAAATGCAAGGTGAAAAGTAATTTTTTTATCTTACGCAAAAAACTATCGTCAATGCGCCACAAGCTTTACGTAACGCTTTACCGTATACATTGCGCAAAAAACGCCGCTATATTTATTGTTAAGTGAAAATACAAAACGACTTTTTATTGTATTTTTAAAGATGCATCGCACACTCTTTTTAAAAAAAAGTATTTTACCTTCTTGACCTTATGCCTTACCTGTCTTACTTTCTTTTTATTATGAATTGGGACTGGGATAAATTACAAGAAAAACGGCAAAGGCAGTCGCGTCAAACTCCCTTCGGTGGAGACAATAATAATGGCGACAATGGCGGCGATGATAACAATTATCGTCAGCCTCCTCGAGATTTTAGAAACATGCCAGAAAACCCCTTAAAGGGCCGTATCAAAATGCCGCATGGCAAGGGTATATGGTTTCTTTTAGGGGGACTTCTTGTGCTGTGGATGTGCTCGGGGATTTTTATCGTAAACCCTGATGAAGAAGGCGTGGTGTTGCGCTTTGGTAAATATGTGCGCACCGTGGGCCCAGGCCCACACTATCACCTGCCTATACCCATAGAAACCGTGTATAAGCCTAAAGTGACTCAAATTTTACGCGGCGAAGTGGGCTTTCGTTCTGTAGGACAAGGAAGCACGTTCCAGCAAGGACAGTTGCGTACTGTGCCCGAAGAAGCTTCCATGCTTACTGGCGATGAAAACATCGTCAACGTACAATTTAGTGTGCAATACAAAATTAGTGACCCTGTAGAGTACCTCTTTAATGTGACCAATCAGGCCGCTGTGGTGCGCAATGCCGCCGAAGCTGCCATGCGCGAGGTTATAGGCAAAAGCATGATTGATTCTGCCTTGACTGACGGTAAAATTCGCATTCAAGGCGATGCTACAGCTTTGCTACAAGAGATTCTCAATCGCTATGAAGTGGGCGTACAAATTATTGCCGTACAATTACAAGACGTACACCCACCGCAAGAAGTGATTGACGCCTTTAAAGACGTAGCTTCTGCACGCGAAGACAAAAGCCGTATTATCAACGAAGCAGAGGCCTATCGCAATGAACTCTTGCCCAAGGCTCGCGGGGAAGCTGCAGAAATTGTAAACCAAGCTGAGGCAAGCAAAGAAACTCTTATTCAATCAGCCACAGGTAGAGCCAAGCGTTTCCTTGCCGTATTGGAAGAGTATAACAAAGCTCAAGATATAACTAAACAAAGATTGTATTTTGAAACTATGGAAAACATTTTGTATAATGCAAAAGATAAAGTCATTGTGCCCCACGGTGCAGCGGAAAAAATGTTGCCACTCTTACCTATAACAGCCACACCACGACCCCCTCTTAATGCAGGAGGAGCACAATAATGTTTAAAAATCCTCTTGCCTTAGGCGTGAGCCTTTTTGTGGCTATTTTACTGGTGAGCCAAAGCTTTTTTACCGTACATGAAACAGAAAAAGCCCTTGTACTCCAACTAGGCGTACCTAAAGATGAAGTATATGGCCCGGGTCTGCATTTTAAATTACCCTTCATTCAAAATATACTGTATTTTGATGCGCGTATTTTAGATTACGATGCTCGCCCCACGGAAGCCTTTACGGTAGATAAAAAAGCTATTGTTTTAGACAACTATGCCCGCTGGCGCATCGCAAATCCCTTACAATTCTATCAAACCATGCGCACCATACCCGGCGCTCAAGCGCGCTTAGATGACGTGGTATATTCGCAATTGCGTGCCCTTGTGGGGGGCTATACCCTTACGGAAGTTGTGTCCACGCAGCGCGCAAAAATTATGGAAGAAGTGACTAAGCGCGTGGCAGAACGCATGAAAGGCTTTGGGGTAGAAGTGGTAGATGTGCGTATTAAACGTACCGACCTTCCCGCAGAAAACCAAAGAGCCATTTTCCAGCGTATGCAGGCAGAGCGTGAACGCCAAGCAAAGCAATACCGTTCGGAAGGTGTGGAAGAATCCACCAGAATTCGCTCTAGTGCCGATAAGCAAAAGGCTGTTATTTTAGCCGAAGCAAATAGAAAATCAGAGATTATTCACGGTGAAGGAGAAGCCACCGCTGCGGAAATTTATGCCAATGCTTATGGAAAATCTCCTGAGTTTTATAAATTCCAAAGAGGATTAGAAGTTTTATATACTGGTCTGTTAGAAAATGGACGCTTAATTCTTTCTGAAGAAAATCCCATTTTGGCACCATTACAAGCAAAATAATATTTGTAGGAGTTGAGGAATGTCCTCATTTGAAGAAGCATACGAAAGAATAAAATTCGCTACCAATACCAAAACACAGATAGAGATAGCTGAAGTTTTAGAAATTCGTCAATCAAGCATATCCGACGCTAAGCGACGTAATTCCGTACCTGGCGATTGGTATATGAAGCTTTTTGAAAAATTTGGGTTAAATCCCGACTGGCTTAAACGCGGCGTGGGCCCCATGTATCTACGCACCGAAGCCGGTTATGAACCGCAAGAAATGCCCCAAACGGGTCTTGCTCAAGCACCATCTTTGTATGGAGAGCCTGCCGCCAAAAGCGTTATGCTTACCGTGCATAATACAGAGTGTAGCTATAAAGATGGGGATATTCACCCCATATTACCCCAAGCTGGCAAAATTTCTTTACCGCTCTCTTTCGCCGATGCCGGAATACAGGTCATACGCCAAAAAGCGCCCAATATGGAACCTACCATTTTGCGCGGCGCTTATGTAGGCGTAGATACAGCGGTAAAAGCACCCACTTCGGGTATGTTGTACGCCTTATTTTGGCCCCATGAAGGACTTGTTATACGGCGTGTATTTCTTGATAGTGACGACGTGCATTATACCTTGCGTTCTGATGCGCAAGACCATGCCCAAAGCACAATAACTGCGCATCAATTGCAACAACGCATCTATGGCCGCGTGTCTTGGGTGTTGCAGAAT
Source organism: uncultured Desulfovibrionaceae bacterium (assembly GCA_964369395.1). Lineage (GTDB taxonomy): Bacteria > Desulfobacterota > Desulfovibrionia > Desulfovibrionales > Desulfovibrionaceae > CAYJAD01. The sequence continues at coordinate 6,742 of CAYJHX010000036.1, read as the reverse complement.
TTATAGTGTTTTTGAGGGGGATTTTTCCCCCTCATCCTACAATTCACTACAGCGCGTTTATTGCGGAAAGTATCTTAAGGGGATTTATTCCCCTTTTTTATGAGCAAATCTACGAAATAAAGCATGTTTTGAGAAATAAAGCGCGTTTTGAAAGGGAAAGGGGGTATGGGGGAAAGGGAAAACTTTTGGGCGCTAGCAAAAGTTTTCCCTTTCCCCCATAAAATCAATGCTACACTTTAGATAAAAAGGATTCCTTATGCCACCTGTCACCGCAAAAGTGCAA
>CAYJHX010000036.1:0-6359 GCA_964369395.1 uncultured Desulfovibrionaceae bacterium | reverse complement strand
GCTACACTTTAGATAAAAAGGATTCCTTATGCCACCTGTCACCGCAAAAGTGCAATTACTAAGCCATACCCCACAGCCTTTGGCTGTTATCTATGCTGCGTGCCGTCAATGTTATCACGATGGCTTTGTGGGGGACATGTGGGAAAAGTTGCTCACACAAGACATAAGCCCCCAAAAGCAAAGTGAACTTATCACCAAAATTGTGGCTTCTGGTCATGAAAGCCCCATTGAGCATGTCAGTTTTACTTTTGCCATTGACGGTGTTTCGCGGGCTTTATCGCACCAATTAGTACGCCATCGTATTGCTTCGTATTCACAGCAAAGCCAGCGCTATGTAAACGGCGCCCAGTGTAATTATATTATTCCGCCAAGCATTGCCAAAAATGCCGCGGCCCTAGCACGCTTTGAGGCTTTTATGGCTGAAGTAGGCAGCGCTTATGCCGATATTCACGCCCTCCTCGAAGCGCAAGGAAGCAGCAAAGCCAATGAAGACGCACGCTTTGTATTACCTCAAGCGGCAGAAACACGCATTGTGGTAAGTATGAATTGTCGGGCCTTGCTCAATTTCTTTGCGCATCGCTGTTGTGCAAGAGCGCAATGGGAAATTCGCAAGGTTGCCGAAGAAATGCTACGACAATGCAGAGACATATTGCCCGAAGTTTTTGCCCACGCTGGAGCCCCTTGCGAAAAGACGCACCTGTGCCCAGAAGGAAAGTTTTGCTGTGGACGCTATCCTGTAGCATAAGCATACACCTAGGCAAACTCCTTACAAATTTTATGTAAAGATATATCTACCAAAGCTTTGCATGTCCTTTTTGCGAAAAATGCATCTGTGCAGAGGTAGGCACACGAAAATCAGCAGACTTTTACCCCAGAGTAACGTATGCAAACGTTCAAACACAGTTATACAGCGCTGTTTGGTGGCTCATTTAACCCCGTCCATATGGGACATATACGTTTAGCCATCGAAGTGCTTGAATACACCTCTCTGCCCTTTCCTGTGGCCAATGTAGAACTCATTCCTTGCGCTACGCCAGTGTTAAAAGCTCCCGAAGCTTTTTTGCCTTTTGCTTTGCGTGTAGCCATGCTTGAATCTGCCTGCAAAAATATATCTCAAGTGCGCGTAAACACCCTAGAAGGCAAAAGAGAAGGCCCTTCATACACATGGCATACCTTACAAAGTTATAAATTACTTTATCCGCAACAGCCATTACTCTTTGTGCTGGGCATGGAAAACTTGTCCGCTTTAGGAGCTTGGTATATGGGCAGGGAACTTCCACGCTTAGCCGACTTTGGCGTTATGCCGCGCGGTGACGGACAGAAAAAAACTTTTATAGAAAACGTACGCCGTCTTTGGCCGCAAGCGACCTTTGGCCAAGGTGAAAATGGCCCCGTGGCACACATTGAATATGACGACCAATATACAGGGCGTCTTTTCTATATGCCCTTGCCACGCATGGAAATTAGCGCTACTGCTATTCGAGAGCGCTGGCTTGCAGGTCGTAATATAGATTTGCTCATGCCCCCTACGGCACAGGCTCTTTTAGAAATACATGCCGTACAAGCTCAAGAAATTTGGAAAGGAGAAAACCATGGCCATACCTAAGGATATTCGCATGAAACTTGCCATGGCCAAGGGCTATGCGCAAAAAAATGACATGCCCCTAGCTTTAGAGCATGTTGCCATGGCTTTGCGTGAGGTTCGCCATCAAAATGCCTTATCGATACCTGCTTTAGAGCGAGAAATCAATGGCCTCTTACAAGAATTAAGTGCGCAATTGGGCACCTTGCTTGACCCTACCGACAGCGGGCAGATACACATTTTACAATACCATCACGGCAAAGAGGGGCCACTGGTTACTGTATTACGAGAGTTTGCGTGCATTATTCGCGAGCAAGTTCAAAAACAGCAAGAAAACAGACAACACCAAGAGCGCTTACATGCACTTTTGCACAAAGGACGCGCTTTTTTGCAAGAAGGAGAATGGGAAAGAGGCTGCGCCTTTCTTGAAAGGGCCGCCGATGAATTTTATCAAGACTCTACCATTATTCTTTATATCGCTGGCCTTTTAAATCAGCACGGCCAACACGCCAGCGCCACAAAAATTTTGAGCGAAAGCTTTGAACATCATAGTAAAAATAAAGAACACTACCTCAAAGCCATAGAAGGTGCCGAAGCTATGCAAAATTTTGCTTTAGCCGAGCATTTGTACAATGTGACCGTCAAACAATTTGGGCGAGACCCACAATTATTGGCTTGCATGGCCCATATGTACGCCAAGTGGGGCCAAGAAGGGCTTGCCCGCCTCTATGCTCAGGAAGTTTTGGAATTAAAAGAAAATACCCAATTAGAAGAATAGTTTTAAAAAAGTCTGGGGAAAGACCTTTTTTAAAAAGATCTTTCCCCAGTGAATGGTATCATATAGCGAAACTTGCGTAAAAACTATACGACGCCTTGCTCAATCATGGCGTCGGCCACTTTACGGAAACCGGCAATATTGCCACCAAGCACATAATCGCCTTTCTTATCAAATTCAATGGCAGCTTCGCTGGCAGAAGTAAAGATGCCCTTCATGATGTTTTTCAGCTTGCCATCCACTTCTTCGAATGCCCAAGGTTGCATGCTGGCATTTTGAGCCATTTCCAATTGGCTTGTGGCCACACCACCAGCATTGGCGCATTTACCAGGACCATAAGCAATCTTGGCGTCCAAGAAGACTTCAGTAGCCTCAGGAGTAGAAGGCATATTGGCGCCTTCGCTCACACAGAAGCAACCATTTTTTACCAAGGCTTTGGCGTCTTCGAAGCTCACTTCGTTTTGTGTTGCGGAAGGGAAGGCCAAATCGCAAGGCACATGCCATACAGCGTGTTGATCTTTACCATAATCTTTTACAGGAATATATTTGGCATCTTTGCATAATTCGGCATAGCGAGTTAAAGAAGCTCTTTCTACTTCTTTTACTTGCTTAAGCACTTCTAAATTGATGCCACCTGTTTGGTGAATAGTGCCGCGAGAATCAGAAATTGTCACAGCTTTTGCGCCTAATTGGTTCAATTTTTCGATAGTATAAATAGCTACGTTACCGGAACCAGACACAGCGGCCGTGGTACCTTTAATGTCGCGACCGATGGCATTAAGCATGTTTTCTGCAAAATACACACAACCATAACCGGTAGCTTCTGTACGAGCAAGAGAACCGCCCCAACGCAAGCCTTTACCGGTAAGTACGCCTTCAAATTTGGAAGTAAGGCGCTTATACTGACCAAACATATAGCCCACTTCGCGAGCCCCTACGCCGATATCGCCGGCAGGAATATCTTGGGTATCGCCCAAAATCTTAGAAAGCTCCGTCATGAAAGCTTGGCAAAAACGCATAACTTCAGCATCGCTCTTGCCCTTGGGGTCAAAATCGCTGCCGCCCTTACCGCCACCAAGCATAAGGCCCGTAAGGCTGTTTTTGAAAATTTGCTCAAAGCCAAGAAACTTTAAAATGCTAATGTTCACGCTGGGGTGAAAACGCAAGCCACCTTTGTAGGGGCCAAGTGCAGAGTTAAACTGCACACGATATCCACGATTCACCTGCACACGGCCTTTGTCGTCAGTCCATGCCACACGGAAGGTGAGTTGACGCTCTGGCTCAGCAATGCGCTCTAAAATATTGTGCTGTTGATATTTGCTTTCACGAGCAAATAAAGGATCGAGGCTATCGAAAACTTCTGATACTGCTTGAAGAAATTCTGGTTGATACCGGCACACTTTCTTCATTTTCTTATACACTTTTTGTGGATAGCTTACAGGCACGCTAAACTCCTTTATTGCCTCACTTTTTCTGAGGCGATGTAGTTAATAAAAAAAAATCAAATACGCTTCAGCCAAGAAGCATTTTTATGATACCGTATACAATGAACAAGTCATTCCGTCCATGAAGAGCTAGTGTACGTGAAAAAATACCCCAAGAAAAGTCTTTTTTTTGCCTCTTAGAAGATTTACCCTTTTGCAAAGGTGCACCATTTTTCCTTCTTGTTTATACGCTCCCTTTTTGATAAAATCACAAGACGCTTTGTTTTTATAAGAATCAGCAGTATCTCACACCGTCTTTACCTACACAACCATCTAACAACATTATGGAATATCCATGAAAACTACACTGTTGGACAATATTGGCAACACGCCCATCATACTTTTGGAACATCTTAACACCACCTCATGCCAAGTGTATGTAAAGTTAGAAAGTCGCAATCCCGGTGGCTCCATCAAAGATCGTATTGCCAAACATATGATACAAAAAGCTTTAGCTGAAGGAAAATTGCAACCCGACGGTATTATAGTCGAACCTACCAGCGGTAACACAGGCATAGCTCTGGCCATGATTGCTGCCAACCTTGGCATGCGTTGCGTCATTGTTATGCCCGAAAGCATGAGTATAGAGCGGCGCAAACTCATGCAAGGGTACGGCGCTGAGCTTATGTTAACGCCGGCCCACGAAGGCATGGCTGGCGCGGTGCGTATGGCTGAAGAAGTGCTGGCGCAAACTAAAAATGCCTTTATGCCCAGCCAATTTACCAATATGCACGCCCTACACGCCCATTACGAAAACACCGGCCCTGAAATTTTGGCTGAGCTTGGACAACACATCGACGCCCTGGTGGCAGGTGTAGGCACAGGCTCTACCCTCATGGGCTGCGGCATGTATTTACGTGAAAAAATACCGAATATCCAAATAGTAGCTGTAGAGCCTGAAGAATCGCCCCTCTTATCGCAAGGAAAAAGCGGCCCTCATGGAATTCAAGGTATCGGAGCAAATTTTGTCCCCCCCATTGTGCACCCCGAAGACATTCACAAAATTTTAACGGTGAGCACCCCAAAAGCCATAGAAACCGCAAGTCTTTTACAAAAAAAAGAAGGCATCAGTTGCGGCATCTCTTCCGGTGCCAACGTGTATGCAGCTTTACAGCTAGCAAAAGAACCTTGCATGAAGGGCAAACGTATCATCACTTTTGTGTGCGACTCAGCAGAACGCTATCTTTCTACACCGCTTTTTGGAGCAGATTAAAACATGTACTATAGCATTATCATGCTTGTCGGCGGCATATTAGGCGGCATCATCTCTCAAAACAAAGGAAGAAATATCTTTTTTTGGACGATATTTTGTGGACTTATGCCCTTGACCTTACTTATTCTTTTAGCTTTACCTAAACTGGCCCAAGCAGGTATTTCGCGGCCTTGCCCTTTTTGCTTGCGCATCATCCCTTGGCATGCTCGCGTTTGTGCCTATTGTCAAAAAAAGGTGCCTGTGCCACACACACACCCCTGTGTCTATTGTGGCGCTCCCCTTTGGGCTGGTGAAAGCCATTGCTCTGCATGCAAAAAACCCGCAGACACGTCCCCCGCAACCCATAACCCTCCTGAGGAAAAAAGGTAACATGATGAAAAAACTTTTCGCCCACAACCTTTGCATTTTTCTAAGCCTCTTTGCTCTTTCTCTTATACCTACCTTGGCCACTGCCCAAGCCCCCAAAGGCGTTTTACAAGAAGCCGTCGAACGCGGCACCTTACGCGTTGGTATTTCGTCCTTTGTACCTTGGGCCATGCAAGATAAAAAAGGCGAATATATCGGTTTTGAAGTTGATGTGGCCAGACGCGTTGCCAAAGATTTTGACCTAGAATTGGAAATTCTTCCCACACGCTGGTCTGGCATCATTCCTGCTTTACTCACAGGAAAATTTGATATGATTATTTGCGGCATGTCCCCCACGCCAGCCCGTGCTTTGCGCGTCAACTTTACCATTCCCTACGACCATGTGACCATCGAAGCTGTCGGAACCAAAAAGAAATTGGGCAAAAAACAATCCTTTGCCGACTTTAACAATGCCGATACCGTTGTGGCCGTGCGCACAGGCACCACCGCCGCCGCCGCCGCAAAACTTACCCTGCCCAAAGCCACCATTCGCTACTTTGATGAAGAAGCCCCCGCTGTACAAGAAATGCTTTCTGGGCGCGCCCACATGGTCTTTGGCTCTAGCCCCTTGGGCACCCTTGAGGTATCCAAAGACCCCCTCAATGTCCGTCACGCCTTTGACCAAAAGGCCATCTATCCACAACCCATCAGCATTGCCGTACGCAAAGGCGACTTTGACACCATCAACGCTCTCAATGCTTGGATCATTACAGCAGAAGCCGAAGGCTGGCTCAAAGAACGCCGCCAGTACTGGTTTGGAACCCGCGATTGGGAGCCTTTATTGAAATAAGCTCAAATGCTTTATGTCTTGTGAGGGAAAGAAATCCCTTTTGCTAACGATTAGATGTTTATGTCTTGTGTGGGGGGAGGAAACCCCTTTTGCTAGCGCTCAAAAGGGGT
>CAYJHX010000035.1:0-11478 GCA_964369395.1 uncultured Desulfovibrionaceae bacterium | reverse complement strand
TGCTACAAGTAAAATGGGATCCATGGTTTGAATCATGGTATGTCCTTATGTTTTGCGTTTGTAATAATTTCCTTAACCGTTTGTTGCAAAGGCCGATTTCTGGTAAGTGTTCAAAAATAGTGAGATGCGAGGAAGCGAAAAAAGTTAAGCTGCGCGGCGTATGAGAGATACATAAGCAGTTTGATTTTTTTGCGCTGTCGACGCAGATTTCTGTTTTTCAACAGCTTACTAAGAGTTATTTTGCAAAAAGACCTCGGTCAGCTGTACACCAAGGCGTCCTTCAATATCAATAAGCGCCCCGCGTCCTATGGTGGTGTTGCCTACGCGAACAGTCACAGGCGCATCCATACTATCAAGAGGACCAAGAACCATGCCGGGGCATAAGTTGCTCAAGGTAGCAAGATTTAAAGAAACAGAGCCCAGTTCACAATGTACCGGCACAGTACATTGTTGTGCGTCTAGCAAAGGGTCTGTTGTAGGGGTGTTTTCCTCGGTAAAACCTTCTTCAGAAGGAAGGTTCTCTTGCATGCTATCTTCTTGCATATTTTTCTCCAAAATGAGATGATTTTTTTCTTTGTCCCACACGGCACGTATCTTGCCATGCTTGTGCAGGTGCAGATGCACGGTAGGGGCATTTTCTTGTACGGGAAAGAGCAAACAATCTCCAATATCTAATGTATTTATATCTTGTATGCTTATGTTTGACAAGGTTTTAATAAAGGGCAGTGTAAGCTGTATATTACTTTGAGCAGAGGCTGACAAAATGCTTTTTTTTGTATTTGCGTTTTGCGCATATGTATAGAGAAAATCAAAGAGTGGGTGAGGAAGATCGGCCAGTACATAGCCATGGGTAATGCTTTGGTCGTTTTGCGCTGTAAGGGTAAAGGCAAGACCTTCTTCTAAAGGGAGAAAATGAAGAGGCTGTTGTGTCTGTTGCTTTGTGTAAAGAGTAAAGTCAACCAGTTCGCAATGAAAGCCTATGGCCTGCGAGAGGTCTTGAAGAAGGATAGCGGCACTTGATTGAAAAACTACCTCCAAGAGCTCTTGGGGCATGAGGGCAAGGTCTTCTTGCTCTAAAGGGCTAAGGGCCAAAGGGGCAAGTGTATCAAGGTAGCATTGGCAAAGATGCCCTCCTATACGCATGTGTAGCAGACAAGCCCAGAGACAGGGCTGTGTAAAATTTTCGCCGTGAGGGATTATACGCCATTGCCAAGAGGTATTATCTAAGGCATAGGAATATTGTATATCTGCTGCTAAAACAGCATTGCGTATTTTACGCCATTTTTCTGGTAAAAGGGGTAGAATAAGTCTTGCTTGCTTCAAGCTAAGATGTTGCTTTGCCATGGGCTTTTGTGTATCTTCGTGCATGGAGATGCCTTTTTAGTATTCATTAATTATGAAAGTCGTGAGGTTAATATGGATATTTCTCTTGTTCATAATCCAAAGGCCCTTATTGTCACATTGGCAGGGTCTTTTGATGCGGTAACAGCGCCACAAGTAGATGCGGCTTTAAGCCAAGCTTTTGCGGAGGGGCTGCCCAATAAATGTATTTTTACCATGGAGCAGGTAAGTTATATTAGTTCTGCTGGTTTACGCTCTGTACTTGGTATTGCTAAGACTTTACGCAAGGCGCAGGGGCAATTATGCTTTGTGGGCCTTGTCCCTTCTGTGAAGGAAGTCTTTGATTTGTCTGGTTTTACATCGTACTTTAAAGATTATCCTCATCTTGACGCCGCCCTTGCTGACTAACAAGAGGTTCACATGTCTTCTACATGTAAAAATTTACGTTGCGGCGCATTTGAGCAATAATACTCTTTGGTGCATGTATTGCAAAATTTAGGACAAAATAAAACCTACGCTCATATTCAAGGAGAAAATATTTTTTGCTTTAGTCCTGCTTTGCAAGAATAACTAATAGTTATCCTTCATTTTGTTTATTCCATAAAAAATACCCGCGCGATTGTTGCTGTTCAGAAGAATTTTGTTCTGTATTTTGTGAAGACTCTTTGTTCTCTGTTATTTTTATATGCACCTCTGTGTCTTTGCAACAGTTACGTAAACGATTTTCCAATTCTTGCGCATTTTGATGTAATGTAAGCGCACTTTGCGCATTGCCTGTGTGTAATTGCACAAAAAGATTACCTTCTTCCATGCGTACCACAATATTGGTATCGGCAAGTACGCTTTGATTGACGCGTATATGCACTTCTTGGGTATTTTCTTTATTGCTTACTAAAATGCTGTTCACAAGTTTTTGAAGGGAGTCTTCTGAAATTTTAGGCGCGTGCACGGTATCTACATTTGTAAGCATTTGTATGCTTTCATTGTTTTTAGGCTGCAACAAGCCTTGAAGTATGGCATCCCCAGGAGTCCGTTTATGAGAGGAGCTACTTTTTTCTTGCCCTGTGTTTTGCTCTTGCTCGTGTACTTTTTGCGAAAAATTTTCTGCGTCTTCACTGTGTACTTGTTGTGAAGTTTGTAGGCTATCATTGGTATGGGAAGATGTTTTTGAAACAGTATGGACAGTACTCATGCTCGCTCCAGCTCAGCTTCTTCGGCTTTTTCGAGAAGTTTTTTTTGTTCTTTTTGCCAGATTTTTTCATGTTCTTGTATTTTAGTATGCTCTTTGGTGCTTTCTTGCCAAAGTGTTAAAGCATGTTCTTCTTCTTTTTGCATGCGGTGCACATACTCTTGAGCTTGTGTTATGGCATTGGCAAGGTCTAGCTCTTTGTCTACAAGTTTTTTTACTTCAAGATGAAAATCGTCCAGCCTTTTTTGAGAAATAGTTTGCCCTTGGATTTGTGCAAAAAGTTTTTTTTCTTGCTGTGGGCGAAATTTTTTATACTTTTCATAAGTTTCTTGAGCTTGTTGCAAAGCTTCTTGCGCAGCTTGTGTGGCTGCACGTGCCTTGGTAAGATTGCGTTGTGCTTGTTCTTCACGCATTTTACAAATATGCAAAAAAGCTTTGAGAGGGTATTTTGTCATTACATACTGTCCCTAAGCATTTGCATGCATTCTTCAAAAGAACATTTTTCGTGTTGATTTTGCCGTAAAAAAGCAAGCATTTTTTCTCTTTGCGCAATGGCTTTATCTGCAAGAGAGTCACTGCCCATTTTGTACTCACCAATTTGTAATAATAAGGCAATTTCTTCATACTTTGCATGCAAAGAGCGAAATTCTTGGGCTAGCATGCGGTGTTCTTTGTGCGTAACGGAACCCATAACGCGGCTGATGGAAGCAAGGATATCTATGGCCGGATAATGGTTTGCAGCAGCCAAAGAGCGAGAAAGGATAATATGTCCATCAAGAATAGAGCGGGTTTCGTCCGCGATGGGTTCTGTCATATCATCGCCTTCTACAAGTACCGTGTAAAGAGCTGTAATTGAGCCTTTATCGGAATTTCCAGCGCGTTCCATAAGACGTGGTAAAGACGAAAAGACGGAAGGAGGAAAACCGCGTCGCGTTGGAGGTTCACCGGCGGCAAGGCCAATTTCGCGTAAGGCTCTGGCAAAGCGCGTTACTGAATCCATAAGCAATAAGACACTTTTGCCTTGATCTCGAAAATATTCGGCAATGGCTGTAGCCACATAGGCGGCTTTTAATCTTTCCATGGATGCTCTATCTGAGGTAGAAACCACAAGGACAGACTTTTTTAAACCTTCTTCACCAAGGTCATGCTCTATAAATTCACGAACCTCACGTCCGCGTTCTCCCACGAGGGCAAGTACGGTAACGTCCACTTCTGCACCGCGCACAAGAGAAGAGAGCAGGGTGCTCTTTCCGCCGCCGGCTGCGGCAAAAATACCCATGCGTTGCCCTTTGCCACACGTAAGCAGACCGTCTAAAGCACGAATACCTAGAGTGAGCGGCTCTGCAATTATTTTCCGTTTCATGGGGGAGGGCGGGTCTGCATATACAGGGTATTGCGCTACTGCCTCGATGGGCGGGCCACCGTCCATAGGATTTCCCAATCCATCTAAAACACGCCCTAAAAGATTTGGCCCTACCCCCACTGAGTGGGTAGTACCTGAGGGAATAACTTCTGTGGCGGTGGATATGCCTTGCATTTCTCCTAAAGGGGTAAGAATGGCGGCTTGATCAGAAAAACCCACTACTTCTGCATAAATTTGCAAATCGTCCCAAGGGTTTCGTAAAAGGCAAATTTCACCAATGCGAACCCCCGGCACAATGGCCTTAATAATGGTGCCCACAACTTCTTTAACCTGTCCGCGAACCTCCACAGAGACCGACGTTTTGAGGGCCGATTGTAATGTGTCGCTAATATAAGAAAGTCGCATGGTTAACTCTTTTGTAAATGGCTTTCAAAAACATTGCGCAAGGCTTTTATTTGTACCGAAAGAGAAGCGTCAATAATGCCAAGATCGCTTTCTAAAATACACGCGCCTTCTGTAAGCATTTTGTCGCCCACGACGCGTAAAGTATCTACGCCCAGCACTTCATTACTTAAAGAAGCGATTTCTTTTTGCACCCAGGCCAGCTCTTGCGGACTTACCCGCATGACCACATTTTTTTGGCTTCGTACATAGGCAAGAGCCCTGCGCACTACACTGACAATACGCTCTTCTGGAGGCATATCGTCTAAAATGCGCTGCAAAGATTTTATAACAATATCGACGGTGTTTTTTTCGAGGCTTTCAATAAAATCAATACCTTTGGCGATGGCTTCAAAGGTGCGTTCTGCCATTTCTAAACGGCCTTCTTCTAAGCCTTCAGCATAGCCACGTTCTTTTTCGGCCAAAAAAACTTTTTGTGCTTCTTCTTTAATGGCGTTGGCCTGTTCTTCTGCAGCTTGCAGCAAGGCATTGGCTTGCAAAAAAGTGGTATAGTCTGCAGCCTTAAGCACATGCGTTTGTGCGTCTATCTGAATGCGCTGTGTATTTAAGCGAAAAAGACTGGCCATCCTTCCTCCCATGGGCAATGAATTTCTTTAAATAAAAGAACGCGAAGGAGAGGCCATGCCAGAGCCTGCGTTGATTGCCCTTCTATGTTGCAAAAAGTTGTTTTGAGTTCCTGTACAGGCGGAGCATAAGCACAGATGGCATCTAAAAGTAAAAGGGTGCGCAAAGTAAGCGCAGTACCACCTTGTGTTGTGCAAGAGAGCACAGACCATAAACCCCATAAAAGAATGCGTATATCAAGGTCAAAGCTATCAAAGTCTTTTGTAAGGGCTAGTCCATAGGTTTGTTCTTGTGTCAGTGTTTGTATTTGCTGGCGTATATGCTGACAATGCCCCTGATAATTTGCTGCTTTGTGTAAAGCAAAAGCATAGGGGGAAAAAGGTATTTCTTCAGGCAGAGGAAGAATATTTTCTATCTGATGCAAAGCTTGCACATCTTTTTTTAAGACTGTGGTAGAAATGGCTTCCTGACAAAAAGTCATGCCTATGGTGCACACAATGTACGCAAGATAGTCTTTAGGCAAAAGGGCTATGCGTGCAGGTAAGGGAGCAAAATTTTCATTCTTGCTGTCGTTTACACCAAATTGTCGTAGAAAAAAAGCTTCATGCAAAGCCATATACGGTTTTTGCTGCAAAAAACTGTGCATTTTTGGGTGTATTGCAGGAAAAAAACTTTCTGGGATGTTGTAAATATAATTTCTATAATATGTTGTTATACAACGTAAAAGAAAAGGATTGTGCGAAAAGGTATGTGCGTAAAAATCTTTACGTGTAAGTAAATTTGACATGGCACAAACCTTATTCTGGTTTTACAAAATGTTTTTTCCCGTATTTTTGCCAAAAAACAAAACCGATACCACAGCCCAAGCACGCACCAAGGGCCAGAATAAGCGCCCAAACGAGTGCTGCAGAGCCATGGGCTACCTTTATGCCTAAAACAGTTGTCCAAGGGCTTTTTTCGCTTTTTTGTTGTGGTGGCGCAGCAAAAAGAAAGACGGAAATATCTTCATATTTTAAGCCTTGAATGCTGTTTTCCACGAGTTTTTTTATGCGCGAAACTTCATTTTCAATGGGAATGCCGTATCTGTGCTTGATAAATACTGCCGCAGAAGAAGGAGCGTTGGTGGCTCCAAAAGCATCTGCTGTGGGTAAAACCACATGCACGCGGGCTGCTACCACACCGTTAATAAGGGCTATACTTCCGGCTACCTCTTGAGAAAGAGCATAAATAAGACGGGCATTTTCTTCTAATGGTGTAGAAACAACCCCTTCTTTTTTAAATATATTGCCCATAGTATCATAATGATCTTTAGGAATGCCTTCTGCGGCGAGGGCATTAACGCTTTGTGCAAAATCTGCTTCGTCTACAAGCACAGAGAAAAGCCCTTTTTGGCCGGGGCTTTTTTGCGCGGCAATACCTTGCTGTGTCAAATGTGCTACAGCGTCATTGGCATCTTTTTCGCTAATATCTGTGAGCACAATGGTTTCACATGCCGCAAGGGCAAAGGTACTGCATAAAAGGAGTACTATAAGAAGCTTTTGCAAAGAGGTGCGTCGCATTATTGCCCTTTTAAGAGGGTTTGTATTCCCTGACTTGTTTTAGAGCCCACTTGACCAATTATTTGCTGATTGGTAGCAAGCTGACTTACTTGTAATTGTAATTCATACATCTTAGAAATACTGCTATCCCCTTGCACTTCTGTGGCAACTTTATCTCTTGCAGCTTGAATATTGCTTTGAGAATTTTCTAAGCCTTGGAGAATACGATCGCCAAGAGAAGGCTTTTGTAGAGGGGATTGGAGCAAGTCTTGCTCTGGCATTGCTGCAGCAGTTGTTGACTCTGAAGCCACAACACCCTGTACCGCGGTATCTCCTTCTACATTACCGCCAACCATAGTTTGAAAAGAAGCAGCATCTTGAGGGGAAACAGTACTTGGTTGCGGACTTTGCCCAACGCTTGTTTTGCCTATTTCTTGGATAAGTTGTTGGCTTAAGGGATCTACCATATGTTTATCCTAAATTTGTTAAAATTTCATGGGCCATGTTTTTTGCATCTTCTGGCGTGGTGTCCTTTTGCATAAGTTTTTCTAAAACGGCTCTTCCGCGCGCGTTATTTTTGTTCATGGTAAGCATAAAGCCGTACCAAGCCAGTAAATGTGGATCTTCTTCAAAAGCTGGAAAAGCCATGTTTTCTAAGATATCGACGCCTTTTTGATAGTCGCCTCTATGGGCATAGCACATGGCAAGCCCCAAGATAGGCCCGCAACTGTGGGGACGCAAAGGAATAAGATTTTGAAAAATTTCTTCACTTAGGCGTATATAGCCAGACCAAAGGCCATCTAAGGCAATTTTTCCAAGAAGACTTGCTGTTTCTTGTGATATGTACATATTTTCCTCTAAAAATTACATTTTTTGCGCTACAGATTGCTCTGCATCTGTCAATGTCTTTATAAGGCCACTGGCCAGTGACATCATCATGGAATATTCACTGGCGAGCATATTAAATTCAAGCATATCTGCTTCGCTGAGTTCGTCTTTGCTGGCAAAAGCAGCAATTTCTGCAGAGAGGCTATCAATGGTTGTAGTCATACTGCCTAAGGCGGCATGGGAAGTATCACTCATGGTTAACTCCTTTTTGCTCTGTTGTTAGTATTATTTTTGCTTTGTTATGGCATTATGCCGTAAAGTGATAATACCGTGCGCAGCCATAAGAGCTGTGCGCAAATGCTGCGCTTGTGCGTACTCTTGCGGTGCAAGGCCTTTATCTAGGCTTGCATTAACCTGTTGCAATTGTTCGCTGAGACTGGCGCTGAGCGTTTTTGCTGTCTCTGTAGCATTTTCTTCAAAGGCGGTTTTTAAGGAAAAGTTTTCTGCGTATATGTCCATAAAGGCCTCAACAGGTAAAAAGTTTAATGAAATTTTTATGTATTATCTTGGGCAGTATAACAATCGCTCATCTAAGGTAAACGTTGCATACTTTTCTGTAATTTCTTGTACATGCAACCCATTGGGTAGCAGTGCTCCACGAGAAAATTTTTCTTTTCTGTAAACAATATATAATTGAGCTCCTTTGCCGTCAAAGCTAATATACTGGCAAAAGTCGCTCATGTTTTTGGAATCGGTATTTTTTTTCTCTTTTTCCTTTTCCTTGGGAGCTTGTTGTTGCGCTGAGGAAATTTTGATGAAAGGCGAAACTCCGCGAGTCATATCTTTCACTTCTTGTAAGAACGTTTTTAGTTGTTCTTTTTTTTCTGAAGAAAGGTCTTGATAGGTTACGAGTAAACCATAAGGACCGGCATCTATTTGTACAATATTCTGTAAACCTAAGGCGGTAAGGCTTTCCATGACAGCGCTTTGTAATGAAGCCCAAAAAACAACGTCCCTTTGTAGATATAAACATTGTAAATCTTCTTGCAATGGGGCAAGCAAGGAATCAAGGACTTTTTCGTCGTGAATGTAGCCGAAGATACGTATTCCTTGTTGTGTTGCTTGGGCTTGTAAAAGAGACCCTTGGGTTTTTATTCTATTTTCTAGGCTTTGTACCACATCAGGTAAAGCGATGATAGTATTGGTAACTTCAAAAGGCAATCCTTGAAGGGCAAGTCGCATTTTTTCTTGGATATTTACATTTTTTACAGCTCCGCAAACATGCCAGATGTCGTCGGATGTTTTTTTTATGGTAAAAGGCGCTGTTCCGTAGGTATATGCCGGAGACATATCTACGAGCAAGGCTTCTATCACAGATTCTATATCTTGACGTTCTTTTTCCTCTGTGGAGGGAGTATTTGCTGTCCAAATACCGCCGACAGTTAATGTGAGAAGCAATAGAACCAACAAGAGACGCAGTATCATTTTTTTGCTTTTGGGTGCGGGGGGCGTTGTCAATGCCAAGGGCGATGTTTGAAGATCGTTTTTCTTGTTTTGTTCAGGTAATGCATCTTGAGGCGCTGGTGCCGACGATGCTGACGGCGCTATACTGTCGTCATTTTCAATAGCTGTATTTTTTTCGCTGGGCAAAATAATCTGCGGCCATGAGGGAATATCTTCTCCTATGGCTACGTAAATAGAATTTAAAGTTAGACAAGTGTACAGCGGTATTACGCTTCCCTCTTCTGGTATTATTTCTTCTTCTATTATATTTTGTGTTTGTTCATTTTCTTCGTTGTGAGGGATAAAATAGACAGTATTATTGTTGTCTATACGCACAGTTCCTTGCTTAGGCGCAAGATCACTTATCAAAATATCGCAAAGAGGGTCACTACCTAGTAACCAATCTCCTTCGCTAAGTTTGATGCAAGCTCCTGTGTGAAGCCCTGAAAGTATGCGTAATACCCTTATCACAATTAGTCCTTATATGTTTTCATTAAGAGTGAGCATCTGCTACTGATACGTGGGTTGCACCATGGGATACATCACCGGAGTACCCATGGGCATGGGTTGCATAGCAGGTTGTCCCATAGGGTAGCCCATGGGCATGGGGTGCATCATAGGTTGCATAACAGGTTGTCCCATGGGGTAGCCACCTACCGGTGCTGGTGTGGAGTAAACAGTGGGCGCATTGACCGGCGTTACTTGTCTGCCTTGCGGTGTCATGGTTACGCTTTTGGAGCAACCGCTGGCGGGTTTGGGTGCCACAATGGGATACATAGTTTTATCAAAAGCTGTATTTAAGCTTGGGGGCAAATTTGGTATATTTTGCGGGTCAATAATACGTGGTGAAATAATAAACAAACGCTCTTGCTTGTTAACCACATCTTCTTCTGTTTTGAAAAGATGCCCTATGATGGGAATGTGCATAAGTAAAGGCAGGCCGTTGGCAATGACTTGTTTGGTTTCGTAATAATAACCACCAATGACTAAGGCTTGTTGGTTGCCCACCACGGCCTGAGTGCTAATGGTTGTTCTGCCTACTTGCGGTAAATTTAGCCCTGAACCGGAAGAGGGGGGGGTGCTTACGCCATCTTCTATGTTGATGACAAGCTTTACAAGGGGTTTACCGCTTTCTTGTTGTACGATTTGTGGTTTGACGCGCAAAACTGTTCCGTAGGTAACGTCAAAAAGGTCTACCGTTTGATAACCCTGCACTTGCACGTAGAAGGTTTTGGTATTTTGCAGTACGGCGTCAAGATTGTCAGATGTAAGTACCGTTGGGCGTGATAAAACAGAGGCTTCGCCTTTTGTTTCTAAGGCTTGAATGCGCGCCATAAGTGTGTCTATGCCGTTGGTAAAAATGGTGGTTACTTGAGCGCCTTGTCCCACGGTGCTGGCAAAGTTTAAGGGACTGGCTGTTGTTCCCGTATTAAAACCTCCTACAACATCGGGGCCATTGAATTGGTAGGATAGTCCCAAAGAGCGCATGCTATTCACGTTAATATCGGCAATGGCGGCACGAATTTCTACAAGCAGCACAGATTTATCTAATTCTTCCACAACCTTTTCGTAAAAGGGCATGAGGTGTTCTTCGTCCCAAATAATAATGGCATTGAGGCGAGGATCTGCCAAAATACGTGCGCCTGTTTGCATGGCAGGTGAGGCAATGGCTGCAGGTGCTCTGCCTTGTGCGTCCATTTGTGTGGGGACATAGCCTTGTGTGCCTGTGGAGCGCGCTAAACCTTGCCCCATACGTCTATTTACCTGTCCGGGGTAGCTGGGGTTGGAGTTGTTGGCATTTTTTATATCTTGCGTGCCTACCAATTGACGTAAGAGAGAGGCTACGCCGGGCAAGGTTTGATTTTCTTGTCCGAGAGTTACGGTAACGTCTTCAGCAAAAGCGTGCTTTAAGCGAAAAACACGTGTAACTTTAGGGAGCGGCGGCGCCATTTGGATGAGGTTATTGGCAATGGAGCGAATAATGTCCACATAGGGTTTAGGGGCTGTAATCATCACCATAACGCCACCTTGCCCCGAACGTAAGGGATATTGGGGGTCAAAGGCACCCATTTGGCGTAAATTAGCTTTAAGCCCAGAAACGCCTGTATGGCCTAAGGGGATAACTTCATTTTGCAAAGCGGATTTTAGGTCAAAGAACATGCTGGAGGCATTCATATAGGTGGAAATATCTTTTGATCTATTGACAAAACCTATGAATTCTTGAGGGCTGTTAAAGGTAAACTCACCACTGATGCTCCCCTTAATGCTGGGGGCCACATTGCATGCTTTAGAAATATGTG
The DNA here is from genome assembly GCA_964369395.1 of uncultured Desulfovibrionaceae bacterium. GTDB lineage: Bacteria > Desulfobacterota > Desulfovibrionia > Desulfovibrionales > Desulfovibrionaceae > CAYJAD01. Next base: position 390 of record CAYJHX010000035.1, on the reverse strand, counting down.
AGGCATACGCGCAAAGAAAATCGGGGAGGGGGGTATTTTCAGCGCTATAGCGAAAGGTGGCCGCTTTACTGTGTATAGGAAGAAGGAACAGAGTAAAAAATAAGAGTACAATGTAATAGGGCACGCGCTGAATCATAAGTTATTTCCTTTCCGTAGTAAAATGCAGTATCTTCTTAACATAACACAGCTAATGTGAGACTTCAAGTTGTGAGTGGAAGGGGGATTTATGTGGGAAAAATAGGGGTTTTCTTAAAAAATAGAAAAATAAATCCTTTTTTTCAAAAAAACCCCTTAAAAGTACTAAGACTGTGCCGCAGACTTTCTGGAATCTGCTGCAGCTTGCATGAGGCTTTGAGCCATTTGCAAAATAGAAGAACGCTTGCTGGCGGC